>JBDRDG010000172.1:0-8316 GCA_043821045.1 Candidatus Omnitrophota bacterium
ATGGGCATGCCCGTGGATGAATGGCGGTTTCTTGACATAAAGTAAGGAATAAAATCCTTGAATAACTGCTTCATACCAAGGAACCCTGCAGGGAAAAATTACCTGTATATTATTCAGGGTTTCTGTCATAGGGATTTCCCGAGAGAATCCCGAGAAATACCCGGGACACGTACTCGGGACAGGCCGCCCCACGTACTAACGTGGTAAGGAATCTCGTCAAAATGGTAGGTACCACGTGCGTGCACGTGGGGCTCCATTTATATAATGGTGTCGCGGGATCCCGGTATTTCGGGATAGCCGGCGGAGCTTCATTAGTTAGAAAGGTAATATCGTGAAAAAGGTTCTTGTCGCGGTAATTATTGTCTTTTGCAGCAAGGTGTTTATCACTTATCCAATGACTCAAGAAGAAGATAAGTTTTTCCTTGCTTCCAAAGCTTTCTCAAACGGTTTTTACAGTGCCAGCGTTTACCTCTTAGAGAGGTTTCTAAAAGAGCATCCCGATTCTTCCCGGGCGGGGCTGGCAAAGTTATACTTAGCTAAAGCCTTTTATCACAACAAAGATTACCTAAAATCTGCCGCGGTCATGGAGGAGTTGAGTTTAAACAGTGAGAATAACAATTTAAACGAGGAAGTGCTGTATTGGTTAGCTAAAACTAATTTTGCCGTCGAACAGTTCGAAGAGACTTTAAATTACGGATATAGGCTGGTTAATAATTATACCCAATCGCCGTTTCTGTGGGAAGTGTATTATTTGCTTGGCCAAAGCCATTTAAAAATAAATCAGTCCGCGAGGGCAGAGGAAATCTTTAAAAATATAGTCAACCAATCGAAAAACGACTCTTTAAAAGGGAATATTTACCATAATTTGGCTGAAATGTACTATGCGAATAAGATGTACCGAGAATTAAATAATACCGCCTTGGGCTATCTAAATAATTACCCGGCGGGACGACTGCGCGATCTAATGCATTTTTACCGCGGCGAGGTATTTTTCGCGCGGTCACAATACGAGCCGGCAATAAAGGAGTATAAACAGTCATTGAATAGCGAAAGCGATGAATTATTCCAAGATAGAGTGTATGAAAGGATCGGATTATGTTTTACCGCCCTTGACCGTAGCGATGATGCCTTGGGCAGTTTTTCTCAAATAAAAGACCGGGAGAAAAAGCTGTTTTCTTGCGCCGTGTATTATTTTAAGGTGAAAAATTATTTTTTAAGTTTAGAGAATTTCGATGTTTTTATAAAAGAATTTCCCGCGAGTAAAAACCTTTGTTTGGCGTATCTGCATACAGCCGAGAGCCTATACCAATTAGGAAGGATTAACGATTCGCTAAGCGTCTATCAGCAAATTGTCGATAATCCTTCCGCCTGCGGCTGCGAGATATTAAGTGATGAGATATATTACGGCATGGCCTGGTGTTATTTTAAGAAAGGAGATTACAGCCGGGCCGTCAAGATATTTTCCAATATCGCCGCCGCAAGCGGCGACAGCATCGTAACTTTGAGTTGTTTAATTCAGACAGCAGATATATACAATCAGATAAAGGATTTCGACCGGGCGGAAGAAATCTACCGTCAGGTCATTAAGCGGTATCCCAAGAGCGTATATTCGGACTATTTGAACCTTCAGATCGGATTAATTCTTTTAGAGAAAAAAAAGTGGGATGATGCCCTGGCTATTTTTAAGACGATTGAGGAAGAATTCCCTTCTTCTCGATTATTGGCCCAAGCGGAATATTATATAAATTTTATCTATTATTCTAAAGATGATTTTGATCTGGCGGAAAAAGGTTTTCTTGCCTTGATTAAAAAATATCCCAGCCATCTTTTAATCGAGAACGCTTACTATCTTTACGGGCGCTGTCTTATCAAACAGAATCGCTATAGGGAGGCGAAAGATTTTTACGCAAGAATCATTGATGTTGTAAGACAGGAAGAGATAAAAGGCATGATATACATCGATGCGGTTGAAAGTTGTTTTGCTTTATCAGAGTATCGTCGGGCAAAAGAATTAGCCGAAATTTTCTCTAAAAAATTTCCCCATTCTTCGCGTATACCCGAGGTAATTTTTTATTTAGGCAGGATATGCGAAAAAGAAGGCCTTTACAAGGAGGCGCATAATTTTTATAATTCGATTATCAATAATTACTCTCAAAGCAGATTCTTTGACGAGGCGGTGATATTAACCGGATACGTTTATCTGGAGGAAGGCAATTTTAACAAGGCCGAGCAGTACTTGTCTATGGTAAAGGATAAAGATAGCGAATCCGGTTTTAAAGCCGCTCTTTTACTTGCCGATAGTTTTGCCCGGCAAGGAAGAAATAAGGAAGCTTTAGAGATATACGAAGATCTTATCGATAATCATAAATATATCGCCAGTGAAGCTGTTTTGAAAAAAGCTTTTCTTCTTAAAGAAATGAAGAGTTATGAAGCGGCAGCGGCAATGTTTATCAAAAGCCTTGAAAGCGGCATGGCTACATCGGCGATAATGTTTTCTTTAGGTTTTTGCCTGGAAAAAGTTAATAAACTGCCGCAGGCTTTAGAGACTTATAGCCGGATCGCGAACGCTAATGATGTAAGCGCCGATGATAGAATAAAAGCATATTTTCGTATGGCAAAGATTTATGAACGCCAAAAGGAAGGGGAGAAGGCAAAGAATTTATACCGTAGGATTATAGCTTCCGGTGAGGAAGAAGCGAAAGTAGCCCAAAAGAGGATAGAAGCCTTAGAGGATGTTTATTGATTATTAAGGTATAATATATTATATAGCGTTTAGCGTATGGCGTATAGAAATAACAACATACATTGCGTATATCTTAAAGGCTATGCGCTATTATACATAAGGGGGGATAATAATGATTGATGCCGTAAACAAAGCGTTTTTATTTATTAGTAAGGGCGGCTGGTTAATGATACCGATAATTTTATGTTCGGTTATTTCGTTCGCGATTATAATTGAAAGATTCTTTTTCTTCCTGCGCCTTTCCGCTTGCAGGAAAGAGGCGGTATTAAAGGATGTATTCGATAACGTTGGCAGCGATAAGTATAATCAGGCTATAGAAGTTTGTGAAAATAATCCGCATTACATAACAAATATACTAAAAAGCGGCCTTTATAAACATGACCGTTCCGGTGAAATAATAAGAGAAGTAATGGAGAAAACATCGCTGTATCAAATACCGCTTTTAGAGAAAAACTTAACTTTCCTTAGCACATTGGCGCATATTTCACCTTTACTCGGCCTTTTAGGCACGGTAGTCGGTTTAGTTAAAAGCTTCTATAACATTGAGCAGAAAGCCGGCAGTGCCGGTGTAATTAACCCGTCTGATATAGCCGGCGGCATATGGGAAGCACTGCTTACTACCGTAGCCGGATTAACCGTGGCGATAGTTTGTTACATAGCCTACAACTATTTTGTCCATAAAGTTAATATGTGTATTTTGGAGGCGGAGAAAACCGCTACGGAATTACATGAAATGATAATGGAGAAGCACCATCCCAATTAAAAATTCAAAATTTTTAATTTTTCATTTTAAATTGGAGTATTGATATGCGGTTTAAACGCAGAATACGTTTAGAAACCGGCTTGAAACAGATAGAAATAACGCCTTTAATCGATTGTGTATTTCTCTTGTTAGTTTTTTTTATGCTTACTTCTAACTTTGTAATCGTGCCGGGTATCAACATCCGTCTGCCTAAAGTTTCTTCGTCTGAAAGCGTGGGAACAAAAGCTGTAACCTTGTCTATTTCTTCGGAAGACATTGTTTATATTAACGGCGAGGCGGTAACTTATGTTTTTCTTGAAGATTATTTGAAAAAAGTGAAGCCGCCTTCAATATTTATAAAATCTGACCGTGACGCAAGCTGGGGGGCGGTAGTCGCTATTTGGGACATATGTAAGGGTTTGGGAATAAGCAAGATAGGTATAGCGACTACTCGGGATTAATAAACCGGACATTAAGCGAAAATAAGGGGGGAATTTATCTAATAGGCTGGAATATCGAGAGATAGAGAAATTAAAATCAAAAATGAATAAGCTGTCAGCCATCAGCTTACATTATACAATGAATCAAAGCTGATAGCTGAAGAGTGAAAGCGGAAAGCGATTTTTGCATTTTGATTTTGGACTCATGGGAGTTTTTCCGGCAGAAATTTTGGGAAAACTCCAAAGTAGTAAATTCTGGACAAGTTTCTATATTTTATGATAGAATATACCGAATATAATATATCAAATATAATATACAATTTAAACCACAAACCAGTATATGATTACAGAAATTGGTATTGTCGGCGGTGAGATTTGGGGTTTTGTCGAAAAACGTTCGCAAGTTACGTTAAGCGAGATCATAAAAGAGATTGACCGGCCTAAAGAGCTGATATTTATGAGTTTGGGATGGCTGGCGCGGGAAGGACATATCCTACTAAAAAAAGAAGACGCTGATTATAAAGTAAGTTTACGATGAAGAAAAGTGTTGTTTTAGTGTTTGTCATGGGAATAATCCTGGTAATAACAATCCTTTCCTTGGCGACGTTTCATTTACACATTCAGCAGGGGTATATTACCGAGAATAAGATCAGAAGAGTACGGGGATTCTACGCTGCCTGGGCCGGTATGGTTTATGCTTTGGATCAATTACGTCAGGGTAGCAACCCGGCTGGCACCGCGAATTTACAGATTGGCGATCCTACAGGCACTGATCCTTATCCCGGCTATCCTGTAGGAGGTATTAATCCTGTTATTATCGTGGAAGATCCCGATCCCGATGGCGTTTCAGATAAGAAAGTCAGCGTTACTGTTAGCCTTTATCCCTAAATCCCTTCTGTATATTCCAAATCCTATATATTCTAAACTTATATTTTATAGCGTAGTTCCAACAATGAAGCTCCCCGGGTTATCCCGAAATACCGGGATCCCGCGACACCATTATATAAATAAACACAGGAAAGCGGGAAAGCCCACGGTTTCCTGCATCCGCTACGCGCCAAGCAGCTTGTCCGAGTATTCCTCGGGACAAGCCCAACCACGCTTCCATCCGCGGTCTTATCCTTCGGAAATACTCAGGATAAATGGTTCGATATAACTCATCATCATTCGAATCATCATGAGCTTGTCGAATGACTCCGCCGAAGGAGATTAGGCCGGGGGGACTCCATTCTATCCGGATATTACAACAATTAGTCTTTTTCGTATGAATATCGCTGTTTATAGGTTAAACTTTTCAAACCGGGATAATAGAAATCCATATGTCCAATTGGCTATATAGCAATTAATTTTGCTCATTATATCAATAAGCCTGCCTCTCTATCGCTAGAAAGCATACATAACTTATTATTATACAAAAGGTTATATGATTTTACCTTAAAAGGATGCTACTAGCATATTTGTTATTTTATGAAAGAATGGTAGCGTGTCTCTTGCCCCAAAATATAGTGGTTATTATAGAGATATACAAAATATACGATATTATGATAAATTATCGCAAATTAGAGTTGACATTAATAAAGCAAAGTATTTTAATATGAATTAGGTTATAAGTAAGTAAGAGTAAGTAAGAGTATATCAGTAAAGTCGCTATGAAGAAAAGAAGAACGATGAACCGGTTAATGGATGTAGATGAATTAGCCGAATATTTAAACTTGCGTAAACAGACTATCTATAACTGGCTGCATGAAAAGAAGATTTCCGGCATCAAAATCGGTAAAGTATGGCGCTTTGACCGTAGAGAAATAGAGACTTGGCTGCGAAAGTGTCGGCAGGAAAGATGAAAAAAAGAAATGTCGGTTTATATTTAGGCGAAGATTTTGTTATAACTACCCTTAGCGAAGGGACTGATTTGATCGCTCAAGTCAAACTAGAGCTTGCTTCCGTGGAAAAAGATTCGTCTCAAACTGTCGTTGATAAAAAGGTTTTCTGGAACGTTTTGATAAATAAGGGCATCAAAGAGGTCGGCGGCAATAATTGTGATATTTTTGTCTCTTTGCCCAACCAAGAGTTCATTTTCCGCTATTTTACCGTACCGTTTATGTCTAAAAAAGAAGTCGACTCGACTATCCTTTATGAGATAGAAAAATACATACCGTTTAAGATAGAGGAGATGATCTGGGATTACCGTTGCGTGAAATTTTTCCGTTATAAAAAGATTAACATCTCATTTTTAGGCATGAAAAAGTTTCTCTATCAAAAATACGAAAACTTTTTTACCGGATTAAGCGATAAATCCGTCCTCTTTGAGCCTTCGTCTATTTCATTAATAAGGCTTTTAAAATCAATTTATCCCGTGCGTAAATTAAATGACTTTGCTTTACTGGAATTGTCGGACGCGGCGGATTGTTATATTACCTTTTTTCACTATGGCTTGCCTGTTTTTAACAAGTCGATGAGTACCTTCCAGGATTATGGTCTTAAACTAAAAGATCCTTTAGCGATGGAAAAACTCCAGGAGGAGATAAGAGTTTCTCTTCAGTATTTTACACGTGAATTCCGCGATTATAAGCTTGATAAGCTTATTGTAGTTTCCGGTCCCCAGACTTCTTTAGATATTTCTTCCCTCAAGGCCAAACTGGGCATTGATAGTTTAGTTATCGACAGTGATAAAATTGTCAATGGGAAGGATTTATCTATAGAAGAGCTTACCGCCTATGCCGCGGCAGCCGGTCAGACTTACCGCTATCGCTGCAAATTTAATCCTGTTCTGAGCGATTCCAAAGTAAATCCAATTGATATAGCCGCCAGCCTTCTTAAAGGTATAAACTTTGTTTTTATCAGTATTATGCTGATTGTTATGGTTGTAATAAATTTCCTTTTATCATTGGTGTCTCAGAATGTAATCGCCTATAAAGAAGACAAATTTAAGAAAAAAGAAGAGAGCGTATCTTTGTTAGACAGCGTGAGGCCGAAATCCCTCAAAGATTTAAAAGTTTATCTCAATGGAAGACAAAACTTTCTTTTGGACGCGAAGCGGAAAGATGCCGCACGGATGACGTTTTCTCCTCTTCTTGATAGATTCCCGCAATTGTTAACTGACGGGTTGTGGATTGATCGGATGTATCTGTCGCGTGGTGATAAAATGAAATTTAATATGGAAGGGACTATTTTACTGCTCAATTTAGATCAACAAAGAGAAAGTTTCGATTTATTCGTCGCGAATATTAAAAATGACGATGTATTTAAAGATAATTTCGAAAAGGTCAATATAGTTTCGTTTACAAAGGGGAAGGTAAAACAGTACGATGTTATTAAGTTTGAACTTATTTTAGAGTAATATGTTTGAAGGCGGAAAGTATAAGACCGGTTTAGTTGTTTTAATGGTTGTTTCTTTTTTTATCCCCGGTGTCAAGGAGCAGATTGTCGATTATTTTCGTAAAGAAGCGGTAATTAAACAAAAGGGGCAAGATTTAGAAGAGAAAATGACGATCAATAATATTTTGATTGGTGTCAATAAAGAAATTGACAAATTCGAAATTAAGCCGTTCGCGGGCGACATCTTCGATTTTAAAAAGTTTATTGAAGATACCGCCGAGAAAA
This sequence comes from Candidatus Omnitrophota bacterium, assembly GCA_043821045.1. Classification (GTDB taxonomy): domain Bacteria; phylum Omnitrophota; class Gorgyraeia; order Duberdicusellales; family 4484-171; genus JBDRDG01. The sequence continues at coordinate 7,526 of JBDRDG010000172.1, forward strand.
CCGGTATTGTCATAGATACTTTAAACCGGGGGGGGGAGAGACCAAAGATAAAAAGACGGTTGTCAATATGGTAATCAGAGGAAATTATAAACAAATAACCGGCTTTATATCTTCCTTAGAGCGGCCGAAAGCTGTCAATATCCTTTCTTTACAGCAAAATTCCCGGGAGGTTTTTAATTTGAATTTACAGGCATTGTTAAGTAAATAGAGTATATGTATAAAAATAAAAATTATTTTCATCCCTGTGCCGTAAGATTACGGACATGTCCGTGGATGAATGGCAGCTTTTGTCATCGTAATTCCCCGAGAAAATACCCGGAAGAGGCTTTCCTGCGTGTTGACCCAGGAAGGAATCCCGTCAAAATGGCAGGTTCCATATGCATGCAGGCGGGGTTCAATTTACTTATTCTTTTAACTTTTTTAATAGGTTTTCCCGCTTTCGGCGAGGAGGTATATTATCGCGACCCTCTTATCCCTCTTTTACCGGAGGAGAAGGTTGTTGAAGAAGTGAAGCCGTCTAATCCGGTGTTTGAGCCTAAGGAAGAGGTTCCGGTAAATCCGCCGGAAATTACCATAGAGGGGATAATCTGGGGGGGAAAAGATGTTTATGTGATTATTGATGGAAATATTTACAAAGAAGGCGATTCTTTATACGGCACGGAAAGTCGTATAATAAAAATAATCCATGGAAAGGTATCTATTTTCCATAAGGGCCAGGTATATGAGAAGACGATTAATTAGATAAGGAGGTAAAATGATAAAGAAAATATTTATAATAGCTTTTCTCGTAT
>JBDRDG010000173.1:0-6471 GCA_043821045.1 Candidatus Omnitrophota bacterium
GCCGAGACCTTCCAATTTTTCTTTCTCTGGTAGCTTGCTTTTATCTCAGCCGCTTCTTTCTTATAATTATTGTCTGCCTTTAAGGCGTAATCCGCGTCTTTGTGTTCAAAAGTAAAGTCAAACCACGCCCTTTGCCTTTCATCGTCTAAAACTTCATAATCCCAGCTATTTTGAATATAAAACCCTCGGTGATCTAAATCAGCGCTAACATAATCTTTCTTGAAGTATTGATATTTTAGATTTGTCGTCACCCTCGGATTGATTCTGTGTTCGGTCTTGGCGTAGTACCGCCAATATTCATAATCGTAATCCTCATCTTTTTCCTCTTCTTCTTTGGTATCCCTCTCGCCCCATCCTGCCCGGGTTGTAATTTTGTAAAGCCAGGGGAAATCAAACACATAATCAAACCCTCCTAAAACCTCGTGCGTGGTCCTTTTCCGATCTGTTTCTTTTTTTTCTAACTGCTCTGTCTTATAAGATGAAGTGAGCATCAATTTCTTATCCGGGAAATATCTGTCCGCTCCGATCTTACCAAAAATCTTAAGCTGATCTTTCACGCCTTCGGCTAAATAATCGTAATCATCAATCCCGGCAGTTAAATCAATAGTATAAAGATTCTTCTTTTTAAATGTAAGCGCCGGCGCTAACCTAATCCGGTCATATTCACTTCTTGGCGTATTGTCATACCGCTTCTCTTTATAATTCAGCCTGACATCTAACTTTAGAGATTCTTCCTTGAGTTTCCTGATATAATAAGACCAGTTCGTCTTAAATATCCTGGTTGTGTTATCCAGAGAATCTTTAGTGTCATAGTCCTTGTCATAGATAAACGACCCGATATCGTAACTTAGCCGGTCTGATACTTTCTGCCCAAACTTAAGATGATAGTTGCGATAAACGTACTCGCCATCGGTATCCTCTTCCTCATAATCTTCCCCGGAGGACTTCTCCCCTGCTTCGGTATAGCCGCTGACAAAAAAATCATTTTTATTCGATGAACCGTTTGCGCTTTCAGATTCCTCTTTCTCCAAGGCTCCCCCATTCGCTAAAGGTTCGGGGAAAAGGTCAGGGTATTGGCCGGCGGTCAAATCCGCCCGCGCCAAAGAAGGAAAAACTAAAACGCCGATTACAACACAAACAGGGACGTTCATAACTCTATAACTTCGTGTTTAAAATACAGATATTAAACTTTTATCGGCGCCACCGGATATTGGATTATTCATAAAGCTTCGGCTTTCGGCCATTGACATCAAAAGGTTTTTAATTAAGCATAACCATTATCTTGATGCTAACGCTCATACTTAATATATGGACAATGCCGGAACCAATGAAGGGCCTTTGAGGCAAACGCTCTTTTAGCAGATCGGTTCCAGCGCCTGAGCCTGTTATCTTTTGCGTCTTGTTTACGTCTCGTCTTCTTTACGTTTATTTTCTTCTTCCCAATATTCTTAATATTCGCAGGAATAAGTTGATGATATCCATGTACAAAGCAGCCGCGCTGTCTACCGCATTGTCAAGTGTTTTAGGAATTCTGTTTGCTCTTCCCCAATCGTAACCGACATAACCGCAGAAAATCAGAACAACAACCCAATCTAAAATGCCATGGTGAATCTTGAATATAAAGATTTCAATTAATTCTATTATAATTACAGCGAATAGAGCTATCGTTAATGCGCCGGCGATCTTTTGAAAAAAGATTGGAAACAGTGTGCCTAAGAACATCATAAATAGAGTAACAAAACCGGTTATTCTTATTGCTTCAAGGACCAAGGCGGGATCATAGTGATATACGACCAGATTGATCACCAACCCAAATGGCACAACTACAAAATTATATCCAATAAAACTGATGGAAGGATCTTTTGATTTCGTAAAAAGAAAGACACCAAAAATACAGGATGCAAAATACCCAAGAATAAAGAGCAGAGGATTAATATTCGACAAAGACTCATAGGAAATATTTTTTACAATTAACCAGTTAACAAGAAATCCCCAACATAATACTAATCCAATTACTAGATTATAAATATTTGGGCTTACAGTAATCCCACTGGAATCAGCCTCATTTCTTTTAAAAACGTTTTCCATTTACTCTCCTTTTTTACGCATAACAATTAAGCGCGCGCACAGGGAAGTTCATAACTCTATAAATTCGTGTTTAAAACACAGATATTAAATTTTATACTTTTATGAACGTCCCCTATTTTGCTTAAAAATGGGATGTGTCCCTAATTATTTTAATCAATCACCTTATATACTTTATCGTTAGCATGGACAGGTTGGACGACTTTTATGCCTACCTTATCCCCTTCTTTTGCCTCAGTCACGTTATCGAAATCTATCCGCATCGACTCGACCTCTTGAGAAAAATCCGCCTGTTTCCCTTTAATATGAATAGTCTCTCCTACTTTAAGCGCGCCGCTTAACTTAATTATTCCAACAGAAATCTTGCCAAAGAAATGGTCAACTACCCCGATCGCTTGCTCTTCCATATCTAGCCTCCTTTTTGCCATTATATCACGAAAAATAAAACCCTCTGCAATATCTTATATCACAGAGGGCTAAAATTCAATGAGACTTTCACCGTTGAAATTCTCGCAGATAACACACAAAAGCGATCAGTCGAATTTCCCGCACATTAATTTATTGTATCTAGCGGGATCCCGCTTTAGCGGGAAATCCCGGCTCCTGTCGGGAATCAAAAGCTCCCTGGGTAGAGGCCTCGTCCGCAACATCAACAAATACCGGAAACACACATTCTAAACAAGGAATACAGAGAAACGTTCATCGTAAACAGAGGGACGTTCATGAATACATGAATTACAGATAATGAACTCTCCACGGGCTATCCCGAAATATCGGGATCCCGCAACACCATTATATAAAAAAATATAGGAAAGCGGGAAAGCCCGGGGTTTCCTAATAATCTACTCGCATTCATCCCCTGCTTGATCCTTCGGGAATACTCAGGACAAGAAGCCGGGGATTTCTGCGTATCGATTAAAACCGTATTTAACGATATCACCATCATATTAAAAAATACTTTTATAGCGGCAACCCTTCGGACCCAATCATAAAATACTCATTACCGCTCTTTCAAGAATATCTTTATTATACTCATAGAGAGAATAGGGCGGCTGTTTTAAATCAGCGATAAGATACGGCGGCCTTAAGAAATTCGCTAAATTTTCTATGGAAGAAAAGAAATTTATATGATGCGTCCCTAAAATATCCTCCAAGTGTACGCAAACGGTAATTTTTTTCAGGCCCAAACTCTCCGAAAGCATTGAAATACTGTCACTTGTGACAAAAACGGCATCGGATGCCTCCAGTAATCCGCCGGCGATAAAATCATAATTAAGGCGGCGGCTGAAAACTAAGGCGTCGGTTGCCGCAAACTCCTTAAACTCCTTTTCAATCAAATCCTCCACCTTTTGGTTTGTGCGGCGCGAGGTCGTAATTAACAAACCGAACTTATTTTCGATAACAAACTCCTTTAAACGCGGGATAAAAACCTTGGCGTTACTATAAAATGTTTTCTCGCTTTCCAGGGAACCGCCGACAAAAAGAGAGATCCGCCTCTCCTGGCCTAAATTAAAATGCCGGCGCAGCTTATCGTAATCCTCGCCGCTCGCCTGAGGAACGGTTAACGCTCCTTTGATACTCACGACATTTCTTCCCCGCGTCTTATCATGCTCAGGAGCAACTACCAAATCAACCTTATGGATTACTGTGTTTGGTTTAAGAACCACTATCGATTTGGCTCCTAAAGAACGGGCGGTAATAAGGTTAACCGGCGCCATGCTGCTTCCCGTGCTTATCACCACATCGGCAAAAATACGGCTCAACTTTTTATAATCCCTTTCTGCCAGAAGAAAACGCAAACAGCCCAAACAGCCCAAACAAAAACTGCCGGAGGTAAAAGCGGCTATCTCCAAAAAGAACCTTCTTATCTTACTTTTTATATTAAGCTCAACCATCTCGCAAGTTACATCACAGCCTAAATTCTCAAAAATGCTAACCATTGCCAGCGATTGCTTTAGGTGGCCGGTTTTCTTATCGCTTAAAACAAGCAGACGTAAATTACCCCTCTTTTTAAACCTCTTATACCACCACATATACTGATAAGGGTTGCTTTTAAGGAACTCCTCATATACGGCGTTTATCTTCCTTAAAGCCTGCTCTTGGCTTATATCACGGCAATCTAAACTTGCCGCCATCTCTATGCGATGAATATTGTTTTTCAACCTGTAGCCGAATATAGGATATATCTTTTTGTTAAACTTCTTCGCTAGATATACGGCCCCTTTAGGAGTCGGCACAAAACTGCCGAAAAACTCAACCGCTAAGGCGTTGTCTTCCGCTCCGTGATCGACGACCAAACCTAACCAGTAATTCTTATTAATGGATTCTATAAGATTCTTTACCGAAAAACAAACTTTGATCTTATTCCTTTCTCTTTGATAATTCAAGAAACGGTCAAAAGGAGTATTCTTCTGTTCTTTGACTAAAACAGCAAATTTATTATATTTAGCAAACCAAGCGTTGTATAACTCCCAGCTGCCGGAATGAATAGCGACAAGGATCCCCTCTTCTTTCAGTTTACTCATAGCCTTAAAATCAATTCTCACTTTATCGATTATTCTGCTGATAGTTAACGCATCAATAATACTGCGGCCAAAATTTATAAAACTCTTTTTAACGATAGATAAAACTTCTTTGTTCCCTTTGGACGGGAAGGCCAATTTGACATTCTTATAAGCGATAGCTCTTTTCTTGCGGGCAGTGAGATAAAAAAGAAAGCCGATAGTTTTACCTAAGAAATCAGCCGCGGACAAAGGCAGCCGCGAGAGAAACCGACTCAATAGATTAATAAACGTACCGGTCATAATTTTTATTGTTGCGAAAGGAGAAAACGCATGTTTTTAAAAAACTCATCTTCTGCCTCGATATCTAAATCGGCTTCTAATATAAAATAATTAAGACGCGCCCGGCTTAAATCGATGTGGTAAAAATCTTTATACGTAATAATTATATCTTTTATTCCGTCAGAGTTAAGCCCTTTTTCTATTAAGACGACTTCCCCCGGCGGGAATTCAAAATGATCGGGATAAGAAATAACTTTAGCCGGCCTAATTCCCAGCTTATTTACGAGATCGACAAAACCCTGCGGATAGCCGATAGCGGTTAAAACAGCGCACTTTTTTTTACGCAAATAACTTATATCGACCGGCTGTTTATCTCTATTAACCAGCCTGCGATATTTATAGCCGGCCGAATAAACACGCAGTTTAGGGTTTATCTTAAACAGCCTCTGGCGAACCGCCTTGATATTATCGATGTTTTGAGAGTGGTTTAAAATAACTATATCGGCCCGTTTTAGGCTGGCCAAGGGCTCACGCAGGATATATGCCGGTAAAAGACAGGCGTTTCCCTTAAACTCTTTATCGGTCATAATAACAATGTCTATATCCCTTCTTGCTTTTCTATATTGAAACCCGTCATCTAAAATAAACAGATCGTATTCCGGCGCGAGTTTCTTAAGGAGAGAAACCCGGTCTTTCGCGTCATAAACAACTTTAATCTCGTCTTTGAGCAGCAAAAACTCATCGCGGGCGTAGCCTTTAGTCACGGCGGCCACTCTAAAAGAACCGGACAAGGCATGGTAAAGATAACGGACTAAACTTGTTTTGCCGCAGCCGCCCCAGGATATGTTCCCTACGCTGATAACTTTCTTCCCTGTTTTATAGCGGGAAAGAAAACCTAAGTCATAAAAAACATTCCTGAAAAAAACTACAAATCCATAGATTAAAGACAAACAATACAAGGCAAAAAAGATCAACGCTTCGCGCTTATTCTTCTTTTCCTTTTCGATGAAACCAACGTAAGCCTTTTTGACTTTTAATTTAAGATTCATCCTGCCCACCGTAAAACTACCTCGGCGTTACTGTCCAGGAGTTCTTTCTGGCAACGGAAGACCTTCTTGCAATTAGCGGCGACATCGTCTCTAAGCGGCTTGCTTTCCAGAAAGATTACGATCCTGTTTCTTAAATCCTCCCGGTCTTTGACTTTTATCCCGGCATTATATTTCACCACGATATCGGCTATTTCTTTAAAATTATTCATATGCGGGCCGAAAAGGGTCGGTTTGCTAAAATAAAGCGGTTCCAAAATGTTATGGCCTCCCTTATTAACGAGGCTGCCTCCGACAAAACATAAATCAGCCAAGCTGTAAAAATAGAACAAACTGCCTACTGTATCTAAAACAAAGATATCTTCCCGCCGGTAGGCTTTCTGGCTTAAACTGCTAAGCGGTACGCTCTTAAAATCATATAAAGCGATAAGCTTTTTTATCTCAACGATCCTTTCGGGATGGCGGGGGGCAATGAGAAGACGGATGTTAAACTTATCGATTAAATCCCGATAAATATCTAAAATTATCTTTTCTTCCGGACGGTGCGTGGAAGCGGC
>JBDRDG010000174.1:0-8598 GCA_043821045.1 Candidatus Omnitrophota bacterium
CATGAGTGACAATAACCTCCTTACCTGCTGATTAGTAACCATTTAGACCTCCTTATTCTTAGTCTAAATAGGTTACCACCCCAGCCTATTTTTAGGGAATTTTAATTGTCGTTAGCCGGTATTTATAATTGTCGCTCATCACTATGACAGAAACCCTGAATAATATACAGGTAATTTTTCCCTGCAGGTTTCCTTGATATAAAGCAGTTATTCAAGGATTTTATTCCTTACTTTATGTCAAGAAACCACCATTCATCCACGGGCATGCCCATGGTCTTCTGTCATCGGGATAAACACAGGAAAGCGGGAAAACCCGCGGTTTCCTGCATCCGCTACGCGCCAAGCAGCTTGTCCGAGTAAGCCCAACCACGCTTCCATCCGCGGCAAGAGACCTCAGGTGTATCGCGTCGGGATAAAACCCGGTTATAAGCAAAGATTTATCAAGGAACTTCTTTAGGCTCAAAGAGACCCTACGGTATCACCACAACTTTTAACGACTCTTTGGCCTCAGAGACTATTTTAAACGCCTCTTGAATCTTCGCAAACGGCAGCTTATGGGTAATTAAATCTTCGACCGGTATTTTTTTATCTTTAATAAGCTCCAAAGCCTGCGCTAAATCAAGCGGCGCGGCGCCGTAGGAAGAAGTAAGCGTAATCTCGTTACGCCAGAAATCTACAACGGGGATTTTAATATCCTCGCGGGGAATGGCAAAAAGAAGGATAACACCTTTTTTGTCTATAGAATTAAAGGCCTGCTCTACGGCGGAAAAGGCGCCGGTACAGATTATTACCCTGTCGGCTCCAACGGTAATCTTTTCACCGGCAGGGATAACTTCGTCAGCGCCGGCCTCTTTCGCCTTACGCAATCTGTAAGGATCAATGTCCGTGGCAATAACCTGGGCTCCGGTTAATTTCGCTAACTGGATATTTAACAGACCGGATACGCCGCTGCCCAAGACTAAAACCGTATGGCCTTTTTGCACGCCGGTTACGCGCTGGCCTCTTACCACACAGGCAAGAGGCTCAATCATTGTCCCGGCTTCATAGGAGACACTATCAGGCAAGACATAAACACCGTTTTTGACGTTTAATTCCGGCACCCTTACATATTCACTGTAACCACCGGGATCGTAATTGCCGTTATGTAATGTATCACAGGCGGTATGGTTATCGGCTAAACAGTATTTACATTGGTTACAAGGAACGTGGTGGCTTACGAACACCTTCTCGCCGGTTTTGTATTTCGGCGATCGCGACTCGACTATCTGGCCGGCAATCTCATGGCCTAAAATACGCGGGGCTTTTTTTATCCGGTACCACTCCATAACGTCCGTGCCGCAGACGCCGCTGGCGGCTACTTTTACAAGAATTTCTCCCGCGCCGGTTTTCGGCAGGGGGAAATCTTTGATCCGTATATCACGGTTGTTATAATAAACCGCTGCCCGCATAGGAGTTCTTTAGAACAAAAACCTCCGTATCAATCGTCTGAAGAGACTATTCTTTCTTATTCTTGGCATGATTAAATATTTCTTCCGCCTGTTTAACCGCAGCGTTTTCATGAACGATAGCGCGCAAGGCTTTAGCCATAGCTACGGGATACGGGCTTTGCCAGACATTGCGGCCTAAGTTTATACCGACAGCGCCCCGCTGCATACCATCATGGACAAATTCAAACACATCTCTCTCTGTTTCACATTTAGGACCGCCGGCCATAATCACCGGGACGGGACAACCGCCAACCACTTTATCAAAATCTTTATCGCACCAGTAGGTTTTTACGACCCGCGCTCCTAACTCGGCGGCGATACGGCAGGATAAGGCGAGATACCGCGCCTCTCTTTTTTCCATTTCCTTACCGACAGCGGTAACAGCCATTACCGGAATAGCGTAATTCTCACACTGATTAACGAGACAGGAAAGATTCTTTAACGTCTCTTTTTCATAGTCACTGCCCACAAACACCGACACGCCCACGGCCGAGACATTAAGACGTATTATCTCCTCGATAGAAGTAGTAAGCTCCTCATTCGCCAGGTCTTTACCGACCATGCTCGTACATCCGGAAACTCTTAAAACTACCGGCTTGGTATTATAGGGATCTATCTCTGCGCGCAATACCCCGCGCGTACAAAAAATCGCGTCGACATAAGGAAAAAGAGGCTCTATCGTTTGGCCCGGTTTCTCCAAACCTCTTGTCGGTCCTTGGAAATAGCCGTGGTCTATCGGCATAAAAAAACACCTGCCTCCCGGCATGAGCTGATTAAGACGGTTTTCCATACCCCAATCCATTATCAATACCTCCTTCGATTAGAAACTAGCATATAGCGTTTGGCGTATAGCGTATAGTAAAAAACGCGAAATATAAGATTCCAAGTTTTATACTCTAAACGCTATACGCTACACGCAATCCGCTAGTTAAATATCCGGTCGAAGAATTAAATACCCTTTATCAATAAGCCAATGATGAAACTCATAGGTTGTATATTTACAAGCGGTTTTACAAACCCGCCTTATTTTCTCATACTCATCCGACCCCTCTTTTTGCCGCTGGAGGTTTACCTGCACGCTACAGCTTACGTCCTTACAAAACTCCCGCCGTTTATAATCCACATATCCTTCCATATTAACCTCTACTTACTAGCACATAATATTAAGGCAATTCAAAATGCCATGCTCATTTAAAAATAACCAATAACCAAAAAACAAGATACAAACAAACCCCGTACTTTAATAATTTGTTTGCAATTAAATCACAATATACAATACACAAATTACAAACAATACACTCCCGCTGCGCGGAATCCCGCTCTATAAAATTAATCAAAGGCGCGGGAAAATCCAAATACCCAAATCACAAAAATCTTTTGTATATTGTTTATTGGAAATTGTAATTTGTTTGTAATTTGGAATTTGTGATTTGTAATTTTTCCCATCATTCCTCTTTGGTTATTAGAATTTGGTCATTGGTTATTGTTTGGTTATTGTCTCTTGTGTCTTGGTTATTCTAGATTTACCCCGATAATGGAAAATAAATTCCGCGCATGGTTCCGCGTAAATCCGCTTCTATTACTATATGCTATACGCTAGTTTATTATTAATTGTATCGCTTCTCTTGGCGAAAAACAACTGTTAAAATTCCTGCCGCGCCCCCATAATCTCAGAATCAAAATGCAAAGATCAAAACGACACCCTTCTCTTGATCCTAGATCCTTGATGCTAAATCCTCGCTCCATAATATTAATTGCGAGCATCTAGGATCAAGCATCAAGGATCGAGAAACGAGCATCCAGTCTCTTTTTCATTTTGCATTTTGAATTGTTTTAATACTATACGCTATACGCTAAACGCTATACGCTAGTTTCTTTGTCATCTTGCCTTTTGAATCTCATCCCTGTAAACCGGATCATACCGCGCCGCTTTTTTTATCATTTTAGCGGCTAAAGATTTATTACCCGTCCTTGTGTATAAATTATACAGACGGTAATAATTCCTCGCTTTATAAGGAAACCTATCGCGGGCTGATAAGCATACGGCGACAGCGTCGCTAACATTACCCATCGCTTCATAAAACACACTAAGGCTGTGATACAAAACAAACAAATAGGGATAACGGTCAATTAAGGTCTTTAACACCCCTAGCGCTTCGTCTTTTTCTCCCGATAAAAAATAGGCCTTGGCGAGGCCGAATCCGGTTTCAAACTTAATCCCGTCCATTCGCGAGCAGGCCTTAAACTGTATTACTGCTTCCTTATACTGCCCGCTTTCTATTAACGCCGCGGCGTAATCTTTACGGTACTTTGGTTTGTAAGGATTAAGAATGATCGCCCGCCGGTAGGCTTCTTGAGCTTCCTTTACCATGCCTTTCTTACCATAAGCAAAAGCTAAGTAGTAATACCCCTCTTCGGAACGGGGAGATATTTTTATATACTGTTCTAACTTGGCGACTGCCTCGTCAATGCGCTCAAGGCGCAACAGTATAAGACCGAAATTAAATAGCGCTTCGGGAATAACATCTTTAACAGCAAGGGCTCGCGACAATTCAACCGCGGCCTGAGGGAGAAAATTCTTGGCAATGTAAGCGGACGCCAGGGCATTATGAAACGATGACGATTCAACTATCGCTTTGGCATAATCAGCCATAGGGGGATATTTGATTTTCCTGTGAGCCTCAAGCATATCCTGATTTTCTCTAGAGTAACGGTTATATTTATATAAATTCCGCGGTGAAGAGTATTCAAGACGGGGAAAATTATCGCTGTTCACGGCTGCTTTATCAATAAACTCTTTTATATCGCCTTCGGCGAGGACAAAACAGGACAAAAGCGCTTTGGCGTCAGAAATAGAGAATTGTCCTAAATCCTGTCTAATTAAAGGCATGCTGTTTATCTTTCTATCGATAGCGTAAAAATCATACGGGATCTTCTCATTTGCCCCAATCAATAAAAGATCGGAAGAGTTCGTGCGCCAAAGGGTCACATGTTTAAAAACAAGGGAAAATGTTTTAACAATCATCTTAAGGTCATCCGGCGACATGCTGTAGGTATTAAACCACTGGCAGACGATACCGGAAGGATTGAGACGTTTTCGCATCAGCTTAAACTGCTCGATAGTAAAGAGGTTAGCCACTCCCGCCATGTAAGGGCTTGACGGTTCGGAGATAATAACGTCGTAAGTTTCTTCCTCAACGAAAAGATGGTTGCGCGCGTCGTTAGTAAAAACTCTTAGCCGCTGATCTCCTAAGACGTTGCGGTTTTCTTTTTTGAAAAACCGCGCTGACTCTACCACCGAACTTTCCAACTCAACACAGTGTATCTTTCGGCAGGGATAAGCAGCCACGGCGGCAAGGGTAACGCCGCTGCCCATGCCGATAACAAGCACGTCTCGTGGCGAATCAGCCAAAAGCATGGGCAGATGGCCGAGCAAAAGCTGAGTAATCATGTCGCCGCTTGACGCGTCAACATTACCGTTAATCGTAAGATAAAGATAATCATCTTCCTTTCGGATAACGCTGACTATTCCGTTTAAGCCTTCTTTATAATAAAGGAACTCTCTTTCGGAAAAAACGTCGCGCAGCTGGTAATCGCTTAAATCAACATACTGATCGGGTGTGATCGAAATTCTTGTATTCAAAAGGCTCCTCATCCAAGGTTTAGTCTGCGGCAGTAAGAAAACGACGATAATCATAAGAGTTAACGGCGCAACCATGCTCCGCCTCAAGATATGTTTCTCTGCCGCCGCCAGGACAGCGCAGCCGATAAAAAAATTAATCAATACAGCGGCCAAGAAAGTTTTCTGAATCCCCAGCCAAGGCACAAAGACAAAACCGGCCGTAAATGAGCCTAAGATACACCCTAAAGTATTGACAAAATAAGCAAAACCAACAGACGCCCCCGTACGTCTTTGATAGCGGCTGAATATTTGGCTGACGACGGCAAAGGCCGCGCCGATGAATAGAGTCGGCATAAACATAACCGTGCCGCAGAGAAAGAAGCGGCCGATTTCGAAAGCTAAAAGCGAGTGTCTGGTTATCCTAAAGACCTTCAAGAAATAAATCGGCATATCGTCTAACATACCAATACCGATAAGGACAAAGAAAGCGACAGCAAGCTCAATCACGCCAAAAGTTTTATAATCGAAATTTATCCTTTTAGCCAGGGCGGCAATAATCATGCTGCCAAAAGCAAGGCCGGCTAAGAAAGTCGCCAGCATTACAGCGAAAGAATATATCGAACTGCCCAGAGAAAGAGCGAGGATTTTCGTCCATGATACCTCATATACCATGGAAGTAAAACCGGAAAGACCGAAGCAAAAAAGCAAAAGAGCAATCATTTTCTTCTCCGGGATACGATAATTTCTGTCGTCTAAAACCGCGTTTTCGTCTTGCTTTCCGGCTACGCCGGAGAGAGATTCTTCTTTAAAGCTGATTTTTACCCTCTCTTTCTTTGTCTTCATAAAGACGACAAGGGCAATCAGACCAATAACGGTGTTAACCGCGGCGGTGGTAAAAATAGTCGCATTTAAACCTAAATAATACAAAGCAAAAAAGCTGCTCACAACCACGCCGCTGCAGGCGCCTAATGTGTTGACCCCGTAAAGAAAGCCCAACTTTTTGCCTACGGCACGAAAATCATCGCTAATCGCCCTGGTTAATACCGGCAATGTCCCGCCCATTAAAAAAGTCGGGATGAGAAGGATTAGAAAAGAGAGGCAAAAACGGATAAGGCTGAACTGTAAAAATGTCGGTAAAAATCTCTGATAAAGGAAGAGATAAACATGTTCACTTAAACCCCATATCAGCGGGGTTAAAAAACAGTACAAGCCAATACCGATCTCTAACAGAGCGTAGATTAATAACCCGTCTTTAGCGCGCTGGTCGACAACCCTGCCGAAATACAGCGCCCCTAAACCTAAACCGGCCATAAACGACGTAAGCACAGTGCTGACGGCAAAGGTCGTGTTGCCAAAGACAAGGCCGAGAATTTTAAGCCAAACCACTTCATATATAAGGCCGCAGGCGCCGGAGAAAAAAAAGAGGAGAGCGATAACCGATAATAGTTTTATTTTTTTTCTATCTGCCATGGGCGAATAAAACTGCCGCCGTAAGCTTAAAAATATCTACTTTTCGGCTTTAACCTTTCTGCCTACGGCCGGAAGAAAAGAGGAAATTACACCGCAATATTTTAACAAATCACAAGGAGGAAAGCGAGGTTTATATAAAAAATTACTCTTTACGCCTATTTTATAATAACCCCGCTGTTTAATCGGCGGGATGAAATTGAAAAGAAACATACTTATAACGGACCGCGTGAAGAGGCCTCAAAGATAATCTTACTGGGCAGCTTGGCTCTGGGCAGCTTGGCTCTTGAACACCTGCAAAATAGCGGCAGAACGTTTAAAATTCTCCTCATCCCCCGCCTGCCGGTAAAGAATCATGCTTTTTGTTATGCTCTCAACGGCTTTGGCCCTTTCTCCCATCCGGTCATAACACTGTGTTAAAGAAAAATATATCTCGGCGCTTTGCTGGTCCAAATTCGCCGCTATCTCAAGGGCGATCTTCGCCTCGTGAAGTTTTCCCGCTTTCATATAGATATTCCCCAAAACAGAATAGGCTCTGACGTCTTTAGGGTTATCCCGAACCTGCCGCTCAAAATCTATAACCGCCTGCTGTACATTACCGTTCTTTAACTGTTTTATCCCTTCGGCGTAATAATCATTATTTAGCGTGGCTAAGCTGTTCACATTTTGAGCCAGCACCTTATTATCTTTAGAATCGCCGGAACCGGAGAATCCGCACCCCACAATCAACAACGCTACCAGCATACACCGCATCGTTCTGTCCATAGCTACTCCTTTCTTAATTAAGTTTTTTTACACACCCTTTTCTTTATATTATGGTTTTATATCACAAAATATCCTGGCGTCAACCTTTTTATTGTCTCTTTTATAAAAATACCATTCTTGGCCATATAAAACTGTATTTATCTTTAAATTACTGCTGCAAATCGATAGCGGCCTCAAAAGGCAAAAAATAGCTTGAAAGTTATATTGGTTGACAGTAAAATTCTACTAGTAATTGCAAAAAATAAGTTGAGAAAAGCCAATAGGATTGTATGGGTTGGTGTTTTTAACAGGTTTCTTTGGTAAAAAAGGAGGTGCGCCTATGGGAAAGAAACTTTGCTGTATTTTGGCTGTCACGGTTCTCTCTTTTTTCTTGAGTTTTAATCTAAAGGCCCAAGAAGACAAATTCGCCCTTTCGGCAAAAGCGGGAACCTTGGGGCTGGGAATGGAAGGAACCGGCCGGATAAACGATAATCTGAATTACCGCCTTGGTGTTAACGCCTTTCAATACGATTATGACGGGACCGAAAGCGATATTAAATATGATTTCGACCTTGAACTTCTGTCTTTTTCAGCTTTAGTTGACTGGTTTCCCTTTAACAACGCTTTTCGTTTAACCGCCGGCGCCCTCGCGAATGAAAACCAGCTTGATCTTAAAGCCGAGACAACAGCGTCCTACCAAATAGGAAACGTAACCTATACCGCCGCCCAGGTAGGCACATTAAACGGCAGCCTGGATTTTGACGCGATATGCCCTTACGCCGGTATCGGCTGGGGTAATCCTTTCGGTAAAGACGGCGGCTGGTCGTTTGCAATCGACCTCGGCGTCATGTACCAGGGTTCACCGGACATTACCCTACGCACAAACGGCACATTAAGCGCCAACGCCGCCTTTCTAACCGAACTGAGGCGGGAAGAAAATAACCTTGAATCGGATATAGAAGAATTCGAATTTTATCCGGTAATATCTCTGGCGGTAACTTACAGATTCTAATTAAACTAGCGAATAGTAATAGAAGCGGATAGACGCGGACATAAACGCGTATCAACGCGATTACACATTTAATACAATTTGGACTGAAATCAAAAATCAAAGATCAAAATGCAAAATGACAGAGTAAAATTCAAAAAGATAAACTAGCCTCTTGATCCTAGATCCTCGATGCCCATCTTTGGATATTATTGCATAGCGCATAGAGCAAAGGGCATAGAGTATAGAGAAATATTCATGAATATATTTTACACTATGCACCATGCGCT
>JBDRDG010000175.1:0-11833 GCA_043821045.1 Candidatus Omnitrophota bacterium
GTATAGAAAAGAGAAATAGCAGGGAGACTGTTAAAAACGCGTTTAAGAAAAAAAATATATTTCTTTAAATAACCTTTTTGATTATACGGAAAACCTTAGATTTTATCAGCTTGACGGCCGGCAAACCCAGCTTATATACGCCGAGAGTTGGGCTTTGTTTTATTACCTGATGAGGCCAGAGTCCCGCCAAGGTTTCTTCGATTATATTAATAGAATAAAAGGCCCTCATAATTTAGGCGTTGATCAAAGGAGAAGATTGTTACAAGAGTGTATGGGCATTTCTTTATACGATTTGGAACAAGAATGGGTTTCATATTTTACGGTTAATCAATGAGACTTGGCATTTTGAAGCGTAAGCGCACAAAATGCCTTAGTCGAATTTCCCGCACCTTGATTTATTGTATCGAGCGGGATCCCGCATGGCGGGAGATCCTGAGCGAACGAAGTGAGTCGAAGGATCCAAAGGACTTAAACCACCGACAAAATCTGTGGGAATGTTCTTGAAATATCTAAAGAGAAACCACGGGCTTTCCCGTTTCCTTGTGTTTTTTATATAATGGTCTTGCGGGATACCGGTATTCCGGGATAGCCCGCGGAGCTTCATTTGAGGGAAGTTCATATATAGTTTGCGGCAATGATAGATTTTTATAACAAGGCTGTCGAGATATCTAAACGGCGCGGCTGGATAATCCGCCTGCCGGTACTAATATATTTTGCCTATATTTTTGTAAAATACCTTAGGGATTTCGAATACAACAGTATTTTCTGGGGGCTTAATTTCTATGTCCATGAAGCCGGCCACGCCGTGTTTCGTTGTTTCGGCTGGTTTTTGCATACCGCCGGCGGAACAATATTACAGTGCCTCCTGCCGGTTATTATCCTTTTTGTCTTTTTATATCAACGCGATTTATTCGCCGTCTCTTTCTGTCTGGGTTGGCTATCGACAAATATTTTTGAAGTTGCCGCTTACATGCATAGTTCTCTTGAGTCTAACGGCATAGCGACTAATCCTTACGGCCTTAAAGGACTGCATGATTGGTTTATGCTTTTTAACCGTCTGGGCGTATATCACTATACGGAAAGAATAGTCGATTTTACGATATTTCTCGCGATTACGGCGATGCTATTTTGTTTTATCCTCGGGGCTTGGTCTTTATGGAAGATGTACAGGATAAATAGTAAAATAGAGTATCGAAATGTCGGCCGGTGTAAGTAAGAAGGATTAAACATCAGGTAACGCTTAACAGGCTCGATGCTAAACAGTTGATGTTCGCTGCTAAATAATAAGTGTTTTAAGAAGGGGGTAAAGATTATGAAGAAAACCAGCGCTATACGGTGGCTTTATCAGGAGCTGCCTTCTCTGGTAAGAGAAGGCGTGCTCAGCGATGATGCCGCCCAGCGGATAAAACAGTACTATGGCGATGTAGGGTCGAAAAATAAAATCCAGCTCGCCCTTACTATTTTCGCGATTATCGGCGCGATATGGATAGGATTGGGCATTATTCTTTTATTTGCCCATAACTGGGATATGTTAAGCCGCCTACAGCGCACGCTTTTGGCATTTTTGCCGACAATTATTTCTTCGGGTTTTGTCTGCTTTGCCGTAATTAAGAATAAACAGTCAGTTGCCATGAGGGAGGGATTTGGCATTTTAAACATGATTTGTGTCGGCGCTACCATCTCATTAATCACGCAAATTTATAATATTTCAGGCGATATCAGTTCTTTCTTGATTGCCTGGATGTTGATTACGGTTCCCCTTGTCTACCTTTTATCGGCGAGCCTGCCGGCTTTATTTTACCTTATTTGTATCACGCTATGGGCGGGGATGTCGCAGTATGAAGCGGGGCAAGCCGTGCTTTTCTGGCCCCTTTCGGCAATAATCATGCCTTACTACATAAAAAATGTTATTAAACGGCCGAACGCTTCCCAGTGGCTGTCGGCGGCAATATTTTTGTGTTACACGGTTGCCATTGGCCTCTGTCTAGAACAGGTCCTTCCCGGACTATGGATTTTAGTTTATAGCGCGTACTTTGCCGCTATGTATTTGACCGGAACATGGTGGTCAGATAAAGTTTCTTCTTTATGGACCGTTCCTTTTAGAAAGTTAGGGATTATCGCGATTGTTGTTTTGGCCCATATCCTAAGTTCATACTGGCCTTGGGAAAATATCGGATGGTACAATTACCATAAAAGTGTGCAGTACGTTTCCTGGGCAGGGTTGTTTGATTACGTCGTTCTGATTGTTGCCGCTTTTTTTGCCGTATATTTCTTAATCCAGACGGTTAAAAGAAGAAAAGATTTTGAAGCGGCTTTTGGCGCCATCCCGATTGTGGCCGTATTTGGTTTAGCCTTGGGCGGAGGAGGTAAACACAGCCATTTGTCCGGCTGGTTGTTCAGCGCTTATCTTTTATCTCTGGGTGTAATCTCAATTTTAACCGGCGTAAGGGAACGAAGGTTAGGTATAACCAATATCGGTATACTTATTGTAGCCATGGTAATATTCAGCCGTTTTATGGAGTTTGAGATTGGCATCATTACCAGAGCCGTAGTGTTTATTTTCGCCGGAGCATGCTTCTTAGCGGCCAACGTCGCGTTGTCTAAGAAAATCAAGGGAGGAGAAAATGGATAATAAAAAATATATACTTGTGGCTATGGTCGCGGCGCAGATTATTTTACCGGCGAACATGATTTTTCAAAGGGAAAATGTTTTACGTTACGGCCTCACCTACCGTTTTGAAACCGCGCCGGTTGACCCTTACGATGCCTTGCGCGGCAGGTATGTGGTTTTATCGGTTAAGAACAGATCGTTCGAATACAAAGGCGGCAAGGAAGTTGTTGACGGGCAGACAGTATATCTTTTGTTGGAGAAAGATTCCGACGGCTACGCCTATATTAAAGATATTCTGCTGCAACCGCCGCGATTGAGAAATTATATTAAGACAAAAGTCAGCTACAAACGCGGCAATCAACTATATTTCGACCTCCCGTTCGATCGTTTCTACATGAATGAGTATAAAGCGCCTAAAGCGGAGGAACTGTATAGGAAATTCAGCCGAGAGGGAAAAAAAGACGGTTATGTTTTGGTCCGCGTATTAAACGGCGCGGCGGTTATCGAGGATTTATATTTGGGCGGTAAACCTATATCCGGGTTGTTTGATAATTGATTGAGGTGGAAAAAATAGGCTAAAATGACTTTTTTTTCATGTAAAAATAAATCAGCAGGATTATATTATTAATCCTCTTGACAATTTCCCGCCAAGTATTTAAATATATATTTAATCGATACGCATTCAGCCCCGGCTTCTTGTCCTGAGTATTCTCGAAGGATTAAGCCGGGGATGAATGCGGGGAGATTTAGGAAACCACGGGCTTTCCCGTTTTCCTATATTTATACAATAGTGTTACGGGATCCCGGTATTCCGGGATAGCCCGTGGAGAGTTCATTATAGAAGCGTATATACGCGGAACTCAACAAGGATAAACGCGGAATTTAACTATACGCTACACGCTAATGAAATAGATACTGTCAAAACTTTTAGGAAAGGATGTAAACGAAGATGTTGATTTCAAAGGGTTCTTTTCTCATATGATGGGTAGGGAAGTAAAAAATTAAAAGTCAATCCTTTCGACTTCGCTCAGGATTGATGCTGAGTGGAATCGAAGCATCAAAATGCAAAATGACAGAGAAAAAAATCAAAAAGAATTGAGACGAAGAAGTAAAAAAAGCGATAATAGGAAGTGAGTGTTTTAGCAAGTAAAGGCAAGAAATAATTCTTTTCGCATGTAATATAACAGAGATATGTTGACAATTAATCGTAAAACATCTAGGGAGTAAGTCTAAAATTTGAAACAATGCTATGCTAAACCCTAAATCCGAAACCCTAAACTCTAAATTCCCGCAAGGCGGGAGTGTAGAGTTTAAATGCCTTAGGATTATTTTCATGTGCAGTGCATCTAGACTTGAAGTGTAAACACAACATTGCTATAGCACATTTTGCATTTTTATTTGTCATTTTGATTTTTGCATTTTTCATTTTGATTTATTAAGAATATCGAAATGTAATAAAGACGATAATTATCATATATGGCTAAAACTTTTGATAAACCCATAAAATAAAGAAGAGGAGGTAGTTATGACCACAGGTATCACGGCGATTAATGAAAAAGTTAAGAAGGAAAGCGCCTTTGTCTTGAATTTAACTTCCGAGATGAGAAAAGTAATCATTGGTCAGGAATACCTAATTCAGCGTCTTCTCGTCGGACTTTTAGCCAACGGCCACATTCTTGTTGAAGGGGTGCCCGGCTTGGCTAAGACGCTGTCGATAAAAACACTCTCCCAGGCGATAAACACGAAGTTTCAGCGTATTCAGTTTACGCCCGATTTACTGCCGGCGGATTTAATCGGAACCTTGGTGTATAATCCTAAAGAGGGAACCTTTACTACCAAAAAAGGCCCGATATTTTCTAATATTATCTTGGCTGATGAGATAAACCGCGCCCCGGCAAAAGTGCAAAGCGCCCTTCTTGAAGCGATGCAGGAACGGCAGGTTACTATCGGGGAGAATACTTTTAAATTGAATGAACCGTTTTTAGTTATGGCTACCCAGAATCCCATAGAGCAGGAAGGAACTTACCCTTTGCCGGAAGCGCAGGTTGACCGCTTTATGTTGAAAGTGAATATAACCTATCCGGACAAAGACGAAGAACTTAAAATTTTACGCGAAATGAGTTTTACCGATAAAGAGGTAAAGGCGAGCCATGTGGTCGGCTCCGACGATATTATGCGGGCAAGAAAGGTAATTAACGAAGTCTATATCGACGAAAAGATTGAAAAGTATATCGTCGATATTGTTTTTGCCACAAGAGAACCGAAAGAGTATAAGTTGAACGATTTGGCCGGCCTGATTCAGTATGGAGCCTCTCCCCGGGCGAGCATATATTTAACTTTGGCTTCTAAAGCCTTCGCTTTTATTCAGGGCCGAGGGTATGTTACGCCGCAGGACGTAAAGTCAATCGGCTCCGATGTTCTGCGCCACAGAGTAATTGTCAGTTATGAAGCCGAAGCGGAAGAGAAGACCTCCGAGGATATTATAAAGAGGATATTTGATGAGATTGAAGTCCCGTAATGTGCATGGAGCATAGGGCATAGAGCATAGCGCTAAAAAAATGAGTAAGTTTCGTTTTGAAGATATAGAGATTTGGCAATTAGCAAAGGATTTGGCCAAAGATTTATTCAGGGTATCTGATAACTTAGAAAAAAGAAGACTTTATCGTTTCTCCGAACAGTTAAGAGCAAGTGCTCTATCTGTAGCAAATAATATAGCTGAGGGATCGGGTTCTTCGTCAAAAAAAGAGTTTTGTCAGTTTCTTAATATTGCCAAACGATCGGTTTTTGAGGTTGCTAACATGCTTATTGTTTTCTCTGAGGAGCGTTTTATTGAACAGAAGACCAAGGAAGCTTTACTCAATCGTTTGGATATTTTAAGCCGGAAAATCAAAGCTTTTCAAAACAGCTTATTAAGATAATTCTTTCTATATATTATTTGCTCTATGCCCTTTGCCCTGTGCTCTATGCGATAAAAAAATGATACCTAAAGAAGTTCTAAAGCAGATCAGGCGGATTCAGATAACCACGTCGCGTATGGTTAGCGACGTTTTCGCCGGGCAGTACCAAAGCGTGTTTAAAGGCCGCGGCATGGAGTTTGACGAGGTCCGTCAGTACTATCCCGGCGATGACATCCGTTCTATAGACTGGAATGTCACGGCGCGCACGGGCGAACCTTACGTAAAAAAATTTGTGGAAGAAAGAGAGCTTACGGTAATATTCCTCCTTGATTTGTCGCGGTCAAGTTTTTTCGCTACCGAGAATAAGCTGAAACGGAATCTGGCGGCGGAGATATGTTCTCTTCTTGCTTTCGCCGCTATGCAGAATAATGATAAGGTCGGCCTTATCGCCTTTACCGACCAGATCGAAAAATTCGTCCCTCCCCGTAAAGGCCTGCGCCATGGATTGCGTATCGTGCGGGAAGCTTTGTACTTAAAACCGGCCGGCAAGAAAACTAATATCTCTCTCGCGCTGGAATATTTAAACAGAATTTCGCGGCGGCGCACGGTAAGCTTTATTATTTCTGATTTTTACGATCATGGTTTTGAGAGGGTATTAAGCATCGCTAATAAACGCCACGATCTTACGGCTATAACATTGACCGATCCGCGGGAAATAACTTTATCTGACGTCGGAATTATTTCCTTGATTGATCCGGAAAGCGGCAGGGAGTTTTCTCTTGACAGCTCAAATCTTACTGTGCGCGGGAGTTTTTCCGATAATGCCAAAAAGATTTTTAAAGAGAGGGAGATGATGTTTAAACGCATAAATGTTGACAGTGTTGATATAAGAACGGATGTTCCTTACGGAAAAGCCCTGTTTACTTTCTTCAAAATGAGAGAGAGGAGGTTAAGATGAAAAGTAATTCTATACTTTCGGTGATCATAATAATGCTTCTGGCGGCTTTATTGGTTTTGGTTTTACGGCTTCCCTGCCGTCGGCCGGAAGTCAGCGAAGAGGTAAAGAGTTGGAGTGATAAAGATCAGCTTGATTATGCTAATATCCTTCTCTCTAAAGGGCTAAAAAATGAAGCGGCGGATGCTTTCGGAGAGTATGTGGAAGAGGCAAAGGTCGATAGAGGCGATTTATCCAAAGTATGCTACCGTCTGGGCAATATACACATGGATTTGTTTGAATACGAAAAGGCCCTTGTTTATTTTTACCGCGCCGAGATGCTCGATAAAGATTCTGATTTCCGGCAGGCTATGAACGAGAAAATCGTTGCCGCCTTAGAGAATTTGGGGTTAACTGTCCAGGCTAAATATGAGATGGCGCAAAGGGTTTCTTTGGGAAGCGGCTTTAAAGATGAAGGGGGCGTTATCGCCCGTATCGGCAAACGCGAGATCAGGAAGGGTGAGATTGACCGTATCTTAAACAGCCTGCCGGAGAGGATGGTTAAGCAGTTTGAAAAGGGGGAGCAGCGGCTTAATTTTATCCGTGATTACGTCGCTTCGGAGGTTTTATATGAAAAGGCAAAGAGGCTTGGCTTAGATAAAAAGGCCGAAATTCGCGAGGCGGTAGAGAATGTTAAGAAGCAGATGTTGATTCAAACTATGCTGGCTCAAGAAATTAAGAAGGAGCTTAAGATCGATCAAGACGATTTGGAGAATTATTATAAATCAAACCAGGATAAATATACTGAGCCGGAGAAGATAAAGGTGAGTTACTGCCAATTTTCTCAGGACAGCGAAAAAGACAATGCCCTAGGATTTCTTAAAGAGGAAAAAGGCACTAAACTCGATGGGTGGATACGCCGCGGCCAAAAGTATATTAGCGGTATCGGCGATGTGGGCGAATCCATAGAAGGATTATTCCTTATGGAAAAGGGGCAGGTGTCGGATTCGGTAAAAATAAAAGACAAGTTTTATGTTTTTTCCATAGACGAAAAACAGCCCTCACGGGTAAAAACTTTTAATCAGGTAAAAGAAGAAGTCGCCGGCGAATACAGGTCAAACAAAGAGCGGCAGATAACCGATTCCGTGTTAATAAAGGCTTTGGAAGAACAGGAAGTAGAAATTTTCTACCAAGGGCAGGCGGATGAAAGTAAAAAGAGTAATTAGGATATTTTTATGCTGTTTGCTCGCGGGCAGTTTTATCGCCTTGAACCTTTCTTTAGCCGGTGAGGAAGCGCCGGAGAAGCTTCCTTTTGAGGTTTCTGCCGGGGCTGATCATGATAAGGTTACTATCGGCGATAAGATAACTTACACTATTACAGTCAGGGCCGCTAAAGATATAGAAATCGAGTTTCCTGAATTCGGCGAGAATTTAGGCGATTTCGCGATCAAAGATTTTGCTTCTTACCAAAAGGGGTGGTTAAAAACAAAAACTTACCGGCAGTGGTATGTGCTGGATACTTACGCGAGCGGCGAGTATAAGATCCCTTCGGTAGCGATTAAATATAAAGGTAAAGGAGAAGACCAGTGGCAGAATTTTTTTACCAATGAGGTGGCTGTTAAGGTGGAGAGTGTTTTGGCGGCGGCGGAAAATAAATCCGATATACGCGGTATTTTCGGGCCGGTTAACTACAGGAGGAAAGTTCCCTGGTATGTCTGGGCTATTTTACTTGTATCGGTCTTGGTATTCAGTGCCGTTATCTTTTTATTTAAGCGGAAAAAGAGTGTGGAGATGTCTTTGCCGGTACGGCCGGCGCATGAAATTGCCTATGAGGCTTTAGATGCCCTTGAAAAAAAGGAGTATTTAATACGGGGCGAGGCGAAAAAATATTATATTGAGCTGTCCGATATTGCGCGCCGGTATTTAGAAAACCGTTACAATCTGCGCGCGCCGGAAATGACTACCGAGGAGTTTTTAAAAACAGTTAAAGACGAAATGGTCATTTCCGATGAAATTAAAAGCCTTCTGCGCGATTTTTTGTCGCATTGCGACTTGGTCAAATTTGCCAAGTATCTGCCGCGGGAGAAAGAGGCCGGTTTAAGTTTTGATTCAGCGAAAAAACTTATTGATGAAACAAAAAAGCAGTTAATAACTAGCGCATAGCGTTTAGCGGATAGCGTATAGCGGATAGTTAATATTGGATTGCAGATATAAATATATTACACTATGCTCTATGCGGCATGCGCTTTGCACATGCTCTCTGCGCTTTGCGCTATGCTCTATGCATGTAAAAAGATGGAATTCAGAGACCCTCTATTTTTATTGTTGATTCCTTTATGTCTTGTCGCGGCTTATTTTTTTAGAAAAATAAAGATAAGCGCGCCAATAAACTTTTCGACAGAGGATTTCTTACGCGAGATAAAACCGACGCGCAAGACAGTTTTAAGCCGTAATTTATACTGGCTGCGTCTTTCGGCTTTACTTTTTTTGGCTGTCGCTTTAGCGAGGCCGCAGTCTGTTCTTGAAGAGTCGCGTATTGAGACCGAAGGGATAGATATTGTTTTAGCCTTGGATGTTTCAACCAGCATGCTGGCGGAAGATTTTAAGTTAAGCGGCTCAAGGGTTAACCGCCTGGAAGCGGTTAAGAACGTTGTGAGCAACTTTATTAAAGGCCGGCAAAACGATCGTATCGGTCTGGTTGCTTTCGCGGCGCGGGCATACACGGTAAGCCCCCTTACTCTCGATTCCAGCTGGCTCCTGCAGAATCTTGAACGGGTAAAAATCGGCATGATCGAAGATGGAACGGCCGTGGGGCTAGGGTTAAGTTCCAGTTTAAACCGATTGAAAGACACAAGGGCCAAGAGCAAAATAGTTGTTTTGTTAACCGACGGCAGGAATAACGCCGGAGATATTTCTCCTTCCTTGGCGGCGGAAACGGCCAGCGCTTTGGGCATAAAAGTATACACAATCGGAGCCGGTACCAAAGGTTTAGCGCCTTATCCGGCAAGGGACTTTTTCGGCAACAAGATTTATCAGTCGGTAAAGATAGAGATTGACGAGGAAAGTTTAATCGCTATAGCCGTAAAGACCGGCGGCAGATATTTTCGCGCCACCGATACAGAGTCGTTGCGTGAGATTTACAGCGAGATTGACCGGATGGAGAAAACGCCGATAAGAGAACAGGGGTACATGAAATATAAAGAGCTTTTCCCCCTGTTTTTGACAGCGGCTTTACTGTTTTTGTTAGGGGAAATTGTCTTGTCAAATACTTGGCTTAGGAGGATACCTTAGTAATAGCGTATAGCGGATAGCGTTTAGCGGATAGTTAATATTAGATTGCAGATATAATTAAAATAATATTAGTAATTCCTATCCGCTATGCGCTAGTTATTCTATACGCCATACGCTAAACGCTAGTTTCTTAATTGGACACGTTACTAGATACTATTTATATTTTCTATGTTATGTAAGGGGTTGTTATGCGGTTCGGTAATTTAGGAGCTTTATATTTATTGTCGCTTGTGGCGGCGCTCGGTCTGTTCTATATCTGGGCATTTAAAAAAAGACATCAGGTTTTAAAAGGTTTCGTCAAAGAGAGTCTTTTGGACGAATTAACCGGCTTACTCGATAGGAAGAGGAGGAAGATAAAG
This sequence comes from Candidatus Omnitrophota bacterium, assembly GCA_043821045.1. GTDB lineage: Bacteria > Omnitrophota > Gorgyraeia > Duberdicusellales > 4484-171 > JBDRDG01. Next base: position 10,093 of record JBDRDG010000175.1, read on the forward strand.
GTCTCTTTGATTTTTTCTTCAGTTGTATTGATTATCTTCTCGTTTCTCAGGCCGCAGTGGGGTTTTCACTGGCAAGAAGTAAAAAGAAAAGGTTTGGATATTATCATCGCCGTCGATACTTCTAAAAGCATGTTGGCGTCGGATGTTAAGCCTAACCGTCTTGCGCGGGCAAAGTTCGCGATAAAAGATTTTGTTAAACATCTAAACGGTGACCGTGTCGGTTTAATCGCTTTTTCCGGCGAGGCTTTCCCGCAGTGCCCTTTAACTGTCGATTACAGCGGCTTTTTGCTTTCGGTCGATAGTTTAAGTGTCGATATCATACCGCGCCCCGGCACGTCAATATCGCGGGCGATAAAAGAAGCTTTGGCCGGTTATGAGGGGGGACTTAAAAAATACAAGGTGTTAATTATTATTACCGACGGCGAAGACCATGAGGGTGATCCTCTTATTGTATCGGAGGAAGCAAAGCAGGCGGGAGTAAAAGTCTTTTGTATCGGTATCGGCACGCGGGAAGGGGATTTGATAACAATTACGGACGCGGCGGGGGACAAAACGTTTTTAAAAGACAGACAGGGCAATGTCGTAAAGACGCGTTTGGATGAAACTACTTTACAAAAAATAGCTTTAACTACAGGGGGAAGTTACGTGCGTTCCGGCGCTACCGAGTTCGGATTGGCCTTGATTTATGAGGAGAAACTTTCTAAAATGGAGAAAAGGGAGATTGAAAGCAAGCTGGCTAAACAGTTCCATGAGCGTTTTCAAATACCTTTGGCTTTAGCGTTTATTTTACTTGCCTGCGAGCTGTTTATCAGTGAACGCAAAAGGATATAGAAGTATGGTTTGGAAAAATGAAATAAAAAGAGTAATCTTTATTCACCCTATGCCCTATTCCCTATGCCCCATGCTTTTATTGTGTGCTATTCTTTTATCCAATATCTGTTTCGCCGCTTCCGCCGGTTCAAGCTTAAAGAGAGGGAACAGTTTCTACAAAGAGGGAAAATACGATGAGGCTTTAAAGAATTATAATCAAGCGGGAATAGATCTGCCCGATTCCGATGTGGTTAATTTCAATAAAGGAGCGGCTTCCTATGCCAAAGAAGATTATGAGAAAGCTTTGGAATCGTTTACCAAGGCTTTGCTTAGTAACGATCGGGACATTGAAGAGAAAGCGGTCTATAATATAGGTAATGCCAAATACCGTATTGGTAAACGCAAAGAAAATACCGATTTATCGGCGGCGGTGAACTTTTGCCGAGAGGCTCTCGATTATTACAAACGGGCTATAGATTTAAATCATAGTAATAAAGACGCCAAATTTAACCATGAGTTTGTGGAAAGAGAGCTTAAAATTCTTCTGGATAAGTTAAAGCAGCAAAAAGAGCAAGAAAAACAGAAACAAGAGGGGCAAAAGCAAGAAGTCGGTCAGGGAGAAAAAGAGAAGCAAGAAGAGCAAAAGCAAGAAGGCGGCCGGGAAGAGAAACCGGCTACGGAAGTTTTTTCTCAGGAAGAGAAAGAAAAACAGGAAGCTTCCGCCAGCCGGGGAGAAAATGAAGATGAGAGGAAAGACGGGCCTTCCGATGAGATTAAGGGGTATAACAAGGAGCAGGATAAGCGGAAAGAGATGTCGGAGGATGAGGCACGCATGATTCTTGAGCGTTACAGTCAGGAAGAGCTCTCTCCTTCCGATATGGATAAAAGCTTACGGCGCCGGCAGTATCCCGATGTTTTAAAAGATTGGTAA
>JBDRDG010000176.1:0-4696 GCA_043821045.1 Candidatus Omnitrophota bacterium
AAGAGTTGGCCTTTTTTTGCCGCCGTTTTGCTTTCCGCAGAGGTATACAGAAGAGGTTGCTCTCTTTGCCGAAGGATAAAAGACAAATACAAAGATTGAAGAAAACGGGGGTAAAAAAATCAGATGTTTATAAAATCCTTAATCCCTTAAGCTTTGAAACAATACTTTTTTTCCACGCCTATTTTAAGAACAAAGCATTGAGGAACAATAATAACTTATTTTTTGGAATGTTGGATAGGATAAAACTGAAAATTAACGGAGAAGATTTAAAAAGCTTGCGGATTAAGCCGCATTGCCTATACGGTAAAATTTTTGAGTTTGTTACCTATGCGAAGATCGAAAAAGGTTTTTCTTTAAAAAGGCAGGAGATTGACGAGGCGAAAAAAGTATTTAAGCGATTGGCAAAGAATTTTCACAATAATAAATAATGGCATTGTCCAAAGATAAGACGTAAATTTATCCAACAAGCTGGGATGTCAACTTATGGGAGAATAAATTCAAAACGCAACATGACAAAGAAAAATTCAAAAATGGTGTTGTTGTTTTATCTTTATTAAGATATAATCTAAGACTTTCTCAGGAAACTCTTGTGAGTCGCAGATTAAATATTGGGCGGATAAATAAAAAAGTCTTCAAAAGGATACAGGAGTTATGTCGTTAAGAATGGAAAGGGTAAACAACGAGATAAAAAAGAGAATTGTTGAGATCATCCAGGAAGAGATTGATGATCCTAATCTCGGTATGTTAAGTATTACAGGGGTTAAAACTACCTCTGATTTGAGCGAGAGTAAAGTCTATTTCAGCGTTTTAAACGATGATTTTCCTAAGGCAGGAAAGATTTTAAACGGCATGAAAGCTTTTATTAGGATTAATTTGGGGAAGAAGGTCAGGTTGAAGATACTGCCGCAGTTAGTTTTTATCCCTGACGATTCGATAAAATATAGTGTTGATATTTATCAGAAAATAGAGGAGGTAAAGAGTGCTGAAGAAGATAGTAGAAATAATAAATAAGGAAAAGAGTTTTTTAATCACAGCCCATATAAATGTTGAAGGCGATGCTCTCGGTTCTGTCCTGGCTGTCTATGGTTTGTTGCGCCAGTTAAAAAAGCGGGCCGTTATATATAACAATGATTTTACGCCGCAAAGTTATTCGTTTTTGCCTTACGTTAAGACGATTAAAAATGAACTAAACGAGGACAGGTTTGACGTCGCCTTGGTTTTAGACTGTTCCGATTCTTCCCGTACCGGCAAAGTAAAAGATTACCTCGGCCGGGCAGGTTGTATTGTTAATATCGATCACCACATAAGCAATACTTTTTTTGGCGATATGAATTGGGTTGATCCCAAGGCGAGTTCGGCCGCCGAGATGGTTTTTAAATTGTGCCGTGAATTTAAAATAATGAATAAAGATATCGCCCTTTGCCTTTATACGGGAATATTCACCGACACCGGTAATTTTACTTACGCCAACACCACTAAAAACGTACATAAAATTGTCGGGCAACTTATGGATTACAATATCCTGCCGGCGAAGATCTATGAACAGCTGCACAGCTGTTGCCGCGGCCAAGATTTACTTTTCATCGGCAGGGTTGTTTCCGGCCTAAAGGTCGACCATCGTAACCGCATATGCTGGATATTAATTGGAAAGTGGCCGGACATGGGGTTTGACCTCACAGAGATTATTTTTTCAATAATGAAACTCATGAAAGACATGGAGGTTTTTGTTCTTTTTAAAAAAGTCGAAAACAAAAAAGTGCGCGTAAATTTCCGTTCGCGTTCAAAAGTCGATGTCAACAGAATAGCCAAATTCTTCGGCGGCGGCGGTCACAAACGCGCCAGCGGAACCACGGTAGAAGATTCTTTGGCGGCAACAGAGAAAAAAGTCATTTCATTTATAAAAAGGTATACCGATGGTAAAAATAAACGATGACCTTGCCGGTATAATTCTTGTTAACAAGCCTTCCGGCATAACATCTCATGATGTTGTTGATGTCGCGCGGTGTTGTTTGAAGATGAAGAAGGTCGGCCATGCCGGTACGCTTGACCCTTTGGCCCAAGGACTGCTTATTCTTCTCGTGGGAAGATATACAAAGTTTTTTCCCCGTTTCGCCGCCTTTGATAAGGAATATATTGGTATGATTAAGCTGGGCGAGGTTACAACAACAGGAGATTCCGAAGGGAAGATCTTGGAAAAAAAAGATTTTTCATCAATAGACCGAAACAAGATAAAAGATTCCCTTTCTAATTTTATCGGTGAAACGGACCAAATCCCTCCCATGGTAAGCGCCTTAAGGGTTGATGGCAAACGTTTATATAAACTTGCCCGGCGGGGGATAGTGGTTAAGCGCCGGGCGCGGAGAATCACTATATATGAGTTAAAAATACTTAAGGTCGACGTTCCTTTTGTCGAGTTTTATGTTAAATGCTCAAAAGGCACTTATATAAGAAAATTGGCAGAAGATATAGGGGAGAACTTAGGCTGTGGCGCTCATATTGTGAAGATACAAAGGTTGAATATAGGGCCGTTTAAGTTAAGCGATGCCGTGGAGTTAGATAAGATAAGCGCAGAGTATTTAAGAGAGTTCAACATCTCTTCTGGTCCGCCGCCGGCAAAATAATCAAAACTCCTTTAAACAGAGTTAATTCCAACAGGCGATAAACTTTAAAGAAGATTATAAAAAGCGATTAAGACATGTCTTTATCAATGAGAATGATTTCTCAAAACAAGGAAAAGAATAGTAAAAAGTTCGTTGTTACCTTGGGGGTTTTTGACGGTTTGCATCTTGGTCATCAACGTATTATAAAAGAAGTATTAACCCGGGCACGGCACTTTAAGGCGCTTGCGGCAGTTGTTACCTTTTGGCCGCATCCAAGAGAGATTACAGGCGGTAATTTCGAAGGGTACATAATGAATTTGGAAGAGAAAAAACATTTGCTTTTTTCTCTCGGCATAGATTCGATTTTTATTTTAAGGAGTTGCCGGGAATTTTTAAATATGGCCGGAGACGGTTTTATCAGCAAATTGACAAAAAAAATTCATTTTCGGGAGATGGTCGTTGGTGAAGGTTTCAAATTTGGCCAGAATGGTTTATGGCATATTAAAGAGTTGAATAATTTATCCCGCGGCTTCCAATTTAACTTAAGAGTTATTAAGAAGATACGGATGGGTAAGAAAAATATCAGCAGTTCTCTGATCAGGAAATTGATTCGACGAGCTGATTTCTTCGCGGTAAGGAAATTATTGGCACGGCCGTATATTATGCCGGGAATAGTCGAGTCCGGACGCGGCATGGGAAGAAGATTGGGTTTTCCCACTGCCAATATAAATAATTATCAAGGTTTTGTTATGCCTAAACAGGGGGTATATGCGGTTTATGTTTATATCGGTAAAGATCGTTATCTTGGCGCCGCTAATATTGGCGTTCGGCCTACGGTTTACAAAGAAGTTGCCGGAAAGACCGTCAGGAAAAACAGCGCTTTGTCAGCCGGACCCGTTAGAAATAATCAGCATGAAAAGAAAAACATTTGCGAAGTCACGATTATGAATTTTAAAAAGAATATTGTCGGCAAAAAAATTAATTTACTCTTTCTGGAAAGGGTTCGAAATGAACGTAAATTTGCCTCAAGAATTCATTTGAAAGAGGCAATTAGACGCGATGTCAGCTGTATAACCGCAAAATATAGTATTCCCGCCGCAAATAGTACACAACTTATTGGATTATAAGAACTTATTCTAAAAAAGTACTTGACAAATCAGGCTACCCATTTTATACTTATGTTGTGGTATAAAGTGGAGTAAAGTGGAATGTGGTATGGCGAATATTTACATTCTTTAGATGCGAAAGATCGATTTATCCTTCCGGCTAAATTTCGTGAGAAAATTAAACAGTTACCGAACAAGACTTTTTTTATAACACGCGGTTTAGACGGTTGTTTGTTTATTTTTACTCATGATGTATGGAAGGTTCTCGAAGGCAAGCTTAAAGAGTTTTCGTTCACTAAACAACAAGCAAGGTCGTTTAACCGGATATACTTCAGCGGCGCCGCTGAAGTGGAATTTGACGCTCAGGGGCGCATGACACTGCCGGGTTATCTTAAAGAGTTCGCCGCTATAAAGAAAGAGATCGTGATTATCGGAGTGTCGGACAGGATAGAAATTTGGGATAAGGATAAATGGAGAAGTTTCTATGCAGATAACAGAGAGAAATTTGACGGTATCGCCGAGGGGCTTATTGAATAATACAAATTGCCACTACCCGGTTATGTGCAGAGAGGCGGTGGAACATCTCTCTCTGAAAAAATCGAAAGTGGTTATTGACTGTACTATAGGGCTCGCTTCCCACAGCCTAAAGTTTTTTGATAATATGAACGAAAATAGTTTCCTCATAGGTATTGATAAAGACGAAGATTCTTTAAAGTTAGCCCAGGAGCGCCTTAAGGCTCATCAGGCACGTTTCCGCCTTTTCAATAAAGATTTCAGAGATGTTGAGATTATTCTCGACAGTTTGAATATTGAAACGGCCGATGCGATTTTTTTTGACTTGGGAATATCGAGTTTCCAACTTTTTGATTCACAACGCGGATTCAGCTTTTCCCGTGAAGGGCCTCTCGATATGCGTATGGATAAACATTCTTTTCTTTCGGCTTACGACTTGATTAATCATTTAAGTGAAATGGAGTTGAATAAAATTTT
>JBDRDG010000177.1:0-21065 GCA_043821045.1 Candidatus Omnitrophota bacterium
ATCTAGAATCTGTATCTGGGGCCGAGGATTCATGATCTAGTAACGAGGATCTAGCATCGAGAATCTAGGGTCAAAAGAATAGTGATTGAGATTTGTTTGTATCTTGTTTCTTGGTTATTCAAAATGAGATGACAATGTTCAAAAAAGTTATCTTTGTGTTTTATTTTATGCTATACGCCATACGCTATCCGCTAGGTTTTTAATTTTATTCCAGGAGGGTGTTTAGTTCCTGGGGCGAAATACAGTTTATTCCCAATTTTTTCGCCCAGTGTATCAACCCCGTATCGGTAGTCGCCAGATATCCGCCTAATTCTTTTGTTAAGATAAGTAAATCGCAGTCTTCTTTGCTGTCAACGATTCCTTCGCGAAGGGCTACGCGGTATTCTTCACGCAGGCTTTTTATGATTTCTTGTTCATCTTTTGATTGGGCCGTTTTCCTTATGTGTTTTTCGGCAACCCTTAAACCCTTGTTAATACGATTCCTCATTTCATCGATGAATTCGTAGAACATAAGAGAAGGTATGGTCAATTCGTATTTAGAGGGCGGTTTCTTATTTATCAGAACCGACTTTTTAGAAATATTTTCGCTGCCGACAAATTTGCCCAGTTCCGTATAAATAGAGGGGGGCATAAAACATATTAGGTTATCCTTGCCGTCCAATTTTTCTAAGAAATTATTCAGCGCCTCCTGAGGCGTTTTTCCGAAAAGATAGCGGGCGTCAGGGTTGATGAAAATATTGGTATCAAGAATTATTTTAATTTCGCGTTTCCTCATGACCATATATTTTAAATTATTATCCTGCTTAATGCAATAATTAGTTGGCCAATTTGACATTTGAATTTTATCAAATATTCTGATATATTGATAGTAATATTATGAGAGACGGTTTTACTCTTTTGGAAATAGTTATAATTTTAGTCGTGCTGAGCGTCCTTGTCGCTGTAGGCGTGCCCAAAATCGCTTCTTTTCGCGAGGAGGCCGTCGCGGCTGTTGAAGCCCAGAATGTCGCAATGATTAGGATAGGTATTAATCGATATTATATAGATTCCATTCTCAGCAGCAGAAGTCCTTTATATGCCGAAACACTGGACGGCGCGGCAATAGGTTCTTTTTCGTCTTGGGAAAATCCTTTTTTTACAGCTATTCTCCACGCTCCCGGCTTGGTCCAGGGCGGTTGGACAAAATTAAACGATGTCAGATACCGGGCTCCCGGCGGTGATGTCTATTCTTACGACCCGGTTAACGGCAGTTTTACTGAATGACAATGCTCTGAGTGTTTGAACAATTTAACTTTGTATGGTTGGGCAGGGATAAATTATTATATATATAATGAAGCTCCGCGGGCTATCCCGGAATACCGGGGTCCCGTAGCAGAATTACGAATGCAAGAAAACGGGAAAGCCCACGGTTTTCTACATTCGCTACGCGCGGAGCAGATTGTCCCGAGTACGTGTCCCGGGTATTTTCTCGGGATTCCTCGGGACAATCCCGAACACGCTTCCATCCGCGGTCTCTTGTCCTGAGTATTTTCGAAGAATAAGACCGCGGGTTTATCGCGTCGGGATAAAAAGAAGAGGAGAAAATTATGGCACTTAAGATGATGAGAAGAAAATATTTGGTTCATCCTTCAATCCAATTCAAATATATCGCCATGAGCGTTTTTCCGGCTTTGATGATAACTTTATTCTCGACTTACTTCTTGATTAAAAGCGGCGAGTTAAGCCTTGAGGCTGAAAAAGGGAGGATGTCGGCGGAAATTTCTTCTCTGGATTATATTGTTAGGCAGCTTGAGGTAAATCCTAATCTCCAGCTGAAAAAAGAAACCATAGATATATTGAAGAAAAGACTGCTTATTTTACAAGAAACATTAAAAATAAGACATTTCAGTTCATTGGAAATATGGGCAAAGACTAAGATACAGATTTTTATTGCTTTATTTTCCACGCTTACGATTGTAGCCATGCTTGCTCTTTTGTTCTCTCACCGTATCGTCGGTCCGCTTGTGAGGCTGCGCCGTTGTTTAGAATCGTTGTCTCAAGGTAAGGATACACCGCCGTTACGTTTCCGTGATTATGATGAGTTTAAAGAGCTCGCTGTTTCTTTCGAGAAACTGAGAGAGAAGCTAAAAGAACGAGGGATGATATAATAATCAAATGATGAGGGAGATATATCTCTTGATTTTCCTACCGGCGTGATATATCATTTTACCCTATATATTACCAAAAAGCAGGGTGTAGATTTATCTAATAAGCCGAATTATTAGGAAATAGGAAAATTAAGATCAAAGATCAAAATGCAAAATGATAAAGAAAAATTCAAAAAGCATTTCACGCCATAAAACCAACAATATATCTTTACATTTTGATATGTCATTTTGATTTTTGATCTTTGCATTTTGATTTTGAAATCGCGGGAGTTTTTTACCAAGAAAACTCCAAGATGCGTGTTGTCTGTCAGAAATCTCACATTTTGCTGAAGATTGTGCGATAAACAGTATGTTGGCTAAAAGAATAATTCCATGTTTGGATATTGATAAGGGACGGGTGGTTAAAGGGGTCAATTTTATTAATTTAAAAGATGCCGGAGACGCGGTTGAAAATGCTTTTGTTTATGAAAAAGAAGGGGCCGATGAATTAGTTTTTTTGGATATTACCGCCAGCGTCGAAAAGAGGAAGACGACAATTGATTTGGTAAGAAGGGTGTCGCGTGTTATATTCATGCCGTTTACCGTAGGCGGCGGGATAAATAGCGTGGAAGATATAAGGAATTTACTTCTTGCCGGAGCCGATAAGGTTTCTTTAAACACGGCGGTGGTGAAAAGGCCCGCTTTAGTTAAACAAGCGAGTAAGATTTTTGGCAGCCAATGTATCGTAATCGCTATTGACGCTAAACTAAAAGAAACTCAAGACTCAAGACTCAAGACGCAAGACAGAAAAAAGAAAACAGGAAAGAAGAGGTGGGAAATTTATATAAATGGCGGCAGGACCTCTACCGGTATCGATGTCATTAGCTGGGCCAGGCGGGTTGAACGATTAGGCGCGGGAGAAATCCTTTTGACCAGTATGGATTATGATGGGACAAAGGCCGGTTACGACATAGCGTTAACTGCGGCTGTCTGCGCTTCCGTTAAAATACCGGTTATCGCTTCCGGCGGAGCCGGCAGGCTGGCCGATTTTCATAATCTTTTTAAAGAAACAGATTCCACGGCGGCGTTAGCGGCATCTATATTTCATTACCGTCAGTTTACGATAAGGCAGGTAAAGCAATATCTGAAAAAAAGAAATGTCGAGGTAAGGGTATGAAAAAAACCGGTGTTAAAAAAGAGTTAAGAGGATCGTTATCGCGAAACTTAAATTTGACCGCCAAGGGTTAATACCGGCAATTATTCAAGATAGTGACAGCGGCGATGTTCTTATGGTTGCTTATATGAACCGCCGGTCTCTAAGAATAAGTTTGAAAGAGAAAAGGACTTGTTTCTATTCCCGTTCACGGAAGGTTCTTTGGCGTAAAGGCGAAACTAGCGGAAATATTCAGAAAATAAAGAGCGTCTGGTACGATTGTGACAGCGACTCCCTGCTTTTTAAGGTAAAACAGGTAGGCGTTGCCTGTCATACCGGTAAGAGGAGCTGTTTTTATAGAAAAATGGCTTGAGTGAAATTGGATTAACAGCTGCCGTTGACGATAAAAAAGAGGATGGTTTAACGTGGACATAATACCTTCGAAAAAAGATTTTTTGATTAAAGCGCGCGGGCACAACCTTATAGTTTTTTCTCGTAAGATGTACTGTGATTATCTCACGCCGGTTTCTATCTATCATAAAGTGGCTAAGATTTCCCGGCAGGAGTCTTTTCTCCTTGAATCGGTTGAGGGGGAAGAAAAGATTTCCCGTTTCTCCTTTATCGGCTTTAGGCCCCTGGCAGTATTTAAGAGCCGCCAGAGGAGAATTTTTGTCGATATGGGAAACCGGCGGGAACAGTTTGATACCAAAGACGACCCCCTGAAGGAATTAAACAAATTAATTAAAAGGTTTAAGGTTTGGCCTAAGGAGGCAATCCGTTTTTTTGGCGGTTTTGTCGGCTATGTGGGTTATGATTATGTGCGCTTTTACGAGCCGGTCGGAAAACCCCTAAAGGATAAGCTCAATGATTTCGACACATATTTTATACTGCCGAGATTTCTTATTATCTTTGACCATTTAAAGAAAGAGATTGAGATTCTTTCTTTGCTTTTTCTCAAGGATAAAAAGAATTTAGGCGATCTTTATTATAAAGAGGTATCTTCCTTTAACCGGACGATCGATTCGATTTTTACCCCTGTTAAACTGCCGCTTCTTAAATTTTTCCCTCGAGGAGGCGGGTTAAAAAAAGCTAAAAAGAATATCCCCAAGGTCAGCTCTAATTTTAAGAGGAAGGATTTTCTCGCTGCCGTTAAGAAAACAAAGAACTATATACGGCAGGGAGAAATTATCCAAGCGGTTCTTTCCCAGCGTTTTGCTGTTTCTTCCCGTGCCGATTCGTTCTTAGTTTACCGTTATCTCAGGTTATTAAATCCTTCCCCATATATGTACTATCTTAATTTAAAAAAGGTAAAAGTCGTTGGTTCTTCGCCGGAGATGCTCCTAAGATGCGAGAAGAACGAATTGACCACGCGGCCGATTGCCGGGACGCGGCGGCGGGGAAAAACCGACAGGGAAGATGTTTTCCTGGCTAAGGAACTTTTAGCCGATTATAAAGAGAGGGCCGAACATGTAATGCTGGTTGATTTGGGAAGAAATGATCTGGGCCGGGTGGCAAAAAAAGGCAGTGTTACAATACCGATTTTCATGCGTGTTGAGAAATTTTCCCATGTTATGCATATTGTCAGCGAAGTCAGAGCTTTATTAGATAAACGGCAGGATATGTTCGCGTCTCTTAAAGCCTGTTTTCCCGCCGGAACGGTGACGGGGGCGCCGAAGGTGCGGGCGATGCAGATAATTAATCAGCTTGAGCCGGATAAACGGGGTATTTATGCCGGGTGTATCGGATATTTTTCCTTCACAAAATCACTCGACACTTGTATAATAATTCGCACGATTCTTTTTAAAGACAATAAGGCCTATGTCCAGTCCGGGGCCGGTATTGTAGCCGATTCCATTCCCTCAAGGGAGTATCAGGAGACAGTTAACAAAGCTTTTGCCCAGATAGCCGCTCTGCGAATGGCCGGGCAAAAGTAAGAAATAAAAAATAATCCATAATAGAAAAAAAGATTTTATGGTATAATTACTTTCCTTTTAAACTAGCCCGGCGGCGATAATAAAACAAAGCTGGTTAAAAAACACAAATCCGGCGCGGACGCAGCCGCTGGAAGTCGATTGAAAACTACAGAATAAGGAGGATTAATAATGCTTAGGATTCGATTAATGAAACCAGGGAAACCAATTAAAGGAAGGCATCATTGGAAGATTGTCGTTATCGACGGCCACTCTCCCCGCGACTCAAGATTCCTCGAACAGATCGGGTACTATAACCCCGGATGCGATATGCTGAAAATGGATTTAGAAAGATATGATGTTTGGGTGAAAAAGGGGGCGAAGCCGACGGAGACGGTTGTCTCTTTATCAAAACGGGTTAAGAAGTCGCTTAAAAACGCCGGACAATAAAGATTATTGGCATAAATTTAATATATATACAGTCGGAAACAATAACGTAAGGAGAAGAGTATTATGCAGCCGAATCAGCCGCCAGCCTTAGTTCAGATGGTTCCCCTTTTGTTTTTTATGGTAATTTTTTATTTTCTTTTGATACGGCCGCAGCAGAAAAAGCAGAAGGAACATAACGCGTTGATTAATAATATAAAGAAGAATGACGAGATTATAACTTCCGGCGGTATCCACGGGACGGTAATTAATGTAAAAGAAAAAACATTCGTTGTCAGGGTAGACGATAACGCCAAAATAGAGATAGAAAAACAGACAATATCTTCTATTAAGAAGAAACGGGAAATAACTTAGGGCCGGCCTAGAACAAACAGATTGAATAATCAAAGGCCGGAAATTAAAAAAAAATTATGATAAGACAGGCGGATTTAAAAATAAGAATTTTAGTCGTATTGGGCCTTATCTTTTTGAGTATTTTTCAAATCTATCCCCTAAAAGAAAAATTAAAGCTGGGGCTTGATCTTGAAGGCGGCATGTACCTGCTTCTTAAAGCCGATACGAGCAATCTGCCTCAGGACAAAAAGGCTACGGCGATAGAGGTAGCAAGGGCGGTTATAAGGAACAGGATTGACGAGTTTGGCGTTAAAGAGCCGGATATCCGCCTGCAAAGCAGTGATTCCCTATTAATCCAGCTTCCGGGAGAAGTTGACCGCGATAAAACTTTAAAGCTTATCCGCCAGACGGCTTTCTTGGAGTTTAAACTGGTAGAAGAAGACGCTGATAAGTTAAAATCAGCCTTGGCCGGTACTATCCCTGATGGTTACGAGATTGCTTATCTTGAAGACGACCCTTTATTGATACAAAAAGACAGTTCGATTACCGGCGCCGATTTAGCCGATGCCAAAAGCGGCTTTGATTCCAATATGCTGCCGAACGTGAGTTTACGCTTAAATAAAGAAGGCGCGGCTAAATTCGCCGAAGTTACTAAGATGAATGTGGGAAAACGCTTAGCCATAGTTCTTGACGACAAGATAAAGAGCGCGCCGGTAATTCGAGAACCGATTCCCTCGGGAGAAGCTCAGATTACCGGAAAGTTTACAGTAGAAGAGACCGGGCATTTGGCTTTAATGTTAAGAGCGGGAGCCTTGCCCTGTCCTTTAATTCTGGAAGAGGAAAGGACTGTAGGGCCTCTTTTAGGGTCTGATTCAGTAAGAAGGGGCATTAATTCAATAATTTTAGGCCTTGCTGTTGTCGCTTTATTTATGATCGTTTATTATCTTTTGGGAGGTTTAATCGCGATTATTTGTTTATCTTTAGACTTGCTTTTCATTTTTGCCGGTCTTAGCCTTTTTAAAGCTACCCTCACTTTGCCCGGTATCGCCGGTATGATTTTAACTTTAGGCATGGCAGTTGACGCGAATGTTTTAATTTTTGAGCGGATGCGCGAAGAGCTGGCTTTAGGCAAGCCATTAAGTTTATCGGTAAAAAACGGTTTTGATAAAGCGAAACGGACTATTTTTGACGCGAATATTACCACCTTGATTGCCGCCCTTTTCCTTTTTATTTACGGTACAGGCCCTATACGCGGATTTGCCGTTACCCTTTCTTTAGGTATAGTGGCCAGTATCTTTACCGCTGTATTTATCGGAAGGACAATTTTCAGCCTTTTCCTTAATGCCGGATTGAAACGTTTTCCCATGCTTGAAATAATCAAATTGCCGCGGATAAACTTCGTCCGTTTCACAAACGTTTGCTTAATCGCTTCTTTCCTTGTCATTGCCCTTGGCATGGTAAAATTTACTTTGTTGAAAGACGAAGTATACGGAATTGATTTTAAAGGCGGGCAGGTATTAGAGTACAAACTGACCCCGCCGCCCGACATTGAAGAAGTAAGGGGGTATCTGAAAGAGTTTGAGGGTGTGACCCTGCAGGAATATAACGATATGGATGGCGGGATCATTATAAAAAGCAAAGATGATATTACTTCCGGCGTAGAAAGCATCCTGAAAGAAAAGTTTGAGAAAGTCGAACGGCTTAACATAACTACTATCGGGCCGTCGGTAGGAAAAATTCTTAAGAAAAAAGCCCTCCTCGCGGTTATCCTTTCAATTATCGGTATTCTTGTTTACGTCGCTTTTCGTTTTCACCATTTTGATTTTGCCTTTGCAGGAATTATCGCTTTGTTCCACGATGTTTTAATCGGCCTTGTATTTCTTGCTTTCTTCGGCTATGAGCTGAGCCTGCTTACGATAACAGCCCTGTTAACTATCGCCGGTTATTCGATAAACGATACGATTGTAGTTTATGACCGGATAAGAGAGTTGACTATCCGTATGCATAAAGCTTCGCCGAAAGATATAATTAACACCGCCATAAACCAGACTTTTTCGCGCACGGTTATCACATCTTTAACTACGGTGATGGTTGTTGTCTGTCTTTATCTTTTAGGCGGAGAAGCTTTACGCGCGTTCTCCTTTACTCTTTTGGTCGGTTTTATCGCCGGGACATATTCTTCAATCTATATCGCATCTCCTCTCGTCCTATTATTTCGAACATCCCGTCGGCATAAAAGATAGCGGCTATGGGAAAAAGCGTCCGTCCGGCCGCGATGGTTAATCGAGTTGCCTTAATTCCGCTATGTTTGAAACATTCAAGGTCTATATCCACAAAGAGATCGCCTTAGATGACGTAATCGATAAACTGATCAAGTTAAAATATCAGCGCCAGAGCGAAATAGGAGAGGAAGGGGATTTTTCCGTCAAGGGAGATACTCTGGAACTCTTTCCCGCCAATTTCAGTTTTCCCGTAAGGATAGAGTGGGAATTTACAGCCATCAAGAAAATGTACAGTTTCGACAAGTCGCTTAACAAGAAGATTGTTGATTACGATTTTCTTATTGTTATTCCTTATCAGAAGAAGATAAGACGTTATTCTGAAGAGATACCGCTTGATGCCGTGCTGCGGATTAAAAAGGGTGATTATGTCGTCCACAGCGATTATGGCATCGGCAGGTTTTTAGGCCTTAAGAAAATAAAAGTAGATAACGGCCAAAATTATTTTTTTGAAATAGAGTATCAAAATAAAGATAAACTTTATGTTTCGCGTGAAGACGCCCATTTGATTCAGCGCTACGCCAGTTTTTCTTTACGGCCGCCGAAACTTACCCGCCTCGGTTCGCGTGAATGGAGCCGCCTTAAGAACCGCGTTGAATCGGGTATAAAATATTTTGCCTTGCAGCTTTTGCGGATGGAAGCATACCGCAAATTCATCGGCGGATTTAAATATTCGCCCGATGGCGATTGGCAAAAAGAATTTGAAAGTTTATTCCCTTATCACGATACGGAGGATCAAAGAAAAGCCGTTGAGGAAGTAAAGCGCGATATGGAAGCGGACGGCTGTATGGACCGCTTGATTTGCGGCGATGTCGGTTATGGCAAAACGGAAGTAGCTATGCGGGCGGCTTTTAAAGCCGTGGTCGATTCCAAACAGGTATGTTTTCTTGTGCCGACAACAATTTTAGCCTACCAGCATTATAAAAATCTGGCGGCGCGGCTAGAAAAATTCCCTCTGCGCGTGGAGATGCTTTCGCGTTTTAAAACGCCATCTGAACAAAAGTGTATCGTAAAGGATTTGAAAGAGGGCAAAATCGATATCGTCGTCGGTACGCACAGGCTTTTTTCCGGCGATGTCTCTTTTCGTGATTTGGGCCTGCTTATTATTGATGAAGAACAGCGTTTTGGCGTGAGGCATAAAGAGAGGATAAAAAAGATTAAACTGGGTATAGACCTGCTTACGCTGACGGCGACGCCTATACCGCGCACTCTTTATATGAGCCTTGTTGGCATAAAAGATATTTCGATAATAAAAACTCCTCCTAAAGACAGGCTGGCGGTTGTAACCAAATTAGTCGAATTTAGTCCCGAGGTAATTTCTCATGCCGTGTTAAAAGAAGTCAGGCGAAAAGGACAGGTTTTCTTTATTCATAACCGGATAGAAACAATTGATAAAATCAGAAAACAACTCAGTTCTATTTTACCTTCGGCTATCCGCGTCGGCTTGGTTCATGGCCGCCTCTCTTCCAAAGAGATAGAAAAAGTTATGCTCATGTTTATTGAAAAAAGAATCGATTGTCTTTTATCGACGGCTATAGTAGAATCGGGTATTGATATCCCGGCGGCCAACACGATAATTATTAACCACGCCGATAAATTCGGCTTAAGCGATTTGCATCAGTTAAGAGGCCGGGTAGGGAGGCTGGATATACAATCTTACGCCTACTTGCTTGTGCCCCGCCTTAAAGTTTTGAGCCGGGATGCGTTAAAGAGGCTGCGCTTGGTTGAAGAGTTTTCTCATTTGGGTTCCGGTTTTGATATCGCGATGAGCGATTTAGAATTAAGGGGTGCCGGTAACATCCTCGGCGCGCAGCAGCACGGTTTTATTTGGATGATCGGTTTTGATCTTTATTGCCGCCTTTTAAAAAAAGAGATAGAATATTTAAAAGAAGTTTTTCAAACCATAAGGGATAAGGAAAAAAACTGAAGTAACCAAGGAAAGCGGGAAAATGATCCGGAAAGCAATATTGCTAATCGCTGTGGCAGCTAGCCTGGCGGCCTATCCTCAGGAGTTAAATAAAATCGCCGCCATGGTTAATAATAAGGCTATAACGTTAAAAGACCTGAATGCCTATTCAAAGAAATTTCCCCAGTACGAGGACACACCCGATTTTTTTGACCAGATACTCGAACACATTGTTCAGAAGGAGTTGATGCTTCAGGCAGCTAAGAAAGACGGCATGCGAGTCTCTGAAGCGGCGGTTGAGGATAATCTAAGCGAACTTGTTTCGCGATATAAAACTAAAGAAGAGTTTGAGAAATTCTTGATCGCCGAAGGGACTAATATCAATATTTTAAAAGAGGAGATTAGAGACGATATAATCGTCCGGCAGGCAATAGATTATTACGTGGGCTCTAAGATAAAAGTTTCTCCCAAGGAAGTAACCTATTATTATGACCAGCATATAGACGAATATACGTCTTTAACAAAATATATTTGCTGGATAGCCAAATCGGACAACGCCTCTTACCTTGAAAGTTTGAGCGAGGATATTAAGAATAAAGGATTTCCCGCCGTGATTAGCCAGACTAAAGATTTGTTTTTCAAGATAGAGTCGGAAGAGGCCGGTTTAAAAGACGAGTTAAAAGACGCGGTGATAAATATAAAAGAAGGCGAGTTTCGGATTAAGAAGATAGAAGGGGCTTATTACTTAATATATCTGGAAGGAATCGTTCCCCGCTATGTGAAGTTCCTTGTCGAAATAAAAGACGATATTCACGCCATTCTCTGGAAGGAAAAGTTCGAGCTTCATTTCAACAAATGGATGGACGAACTGAAAAGCAAGTCGGTAATCAAAATTTATGAGTAAAAAGATTGTAGTCACCATCGGTGATCCCGCCGGCTGCGGTCCTATTATCACACTTAAAGCAATAGAAGAGTTTGGCCGTAAGGCTAAATTCTTTGTCGTCGGGGACAAGGTAATACTTGATAAAATATCCTTAATAAAAAAACTTGCCCGGCGTCTGGTTATAGTCGATGTTAATACTCCCGAGGTAAAAAGAGTCGCTAAAGGATTTCCTTCCCGCCTTTCCGGTTCAGCCGCTTTAAATTATCTTAAACGCGCCCTTGAAATTGTCGATAGAGAGAAAGCAAAGGCGTTAGTCACCGCGCCTTTGTCCAAAGAGGCGGTGCGGTACAGCTGCCGGCATTTTAGGGGACATACCGAGTTTTTAGCCGCCTATTTCGGCGTAAAACGTTTCGCGATGATGATGGTCCATGACAGTTTCCGTGTGGTTTTATTGACCCGACATGTCCTTACGCGGCAAGTATCGGCAATGATTACGAAAGAGCTCGTTTTCCATACGGCTGATCTTGTCGGCGATTTCTTAAGAAAAAGTTTTAAGATAAAAAAGCCCGCGATTGTTATGGCCAGTTTTAATCCCCACGCGGGAGTTGATACTTTTTTGGCAAAAGAGGAGGAAACGATTGCCGCCGGGATTAAAGAGTCCCGCTATAAAATTAGCGGCCCTTACCCGGCTGATACAGTTTTCCTGCCGGATAGAATCTTTAGTTACGACTGCGCCATAGCCTGTTTTCATGACCAGGCAATGATTCCTTTTAAGCTTTTATCGATTAAAAAAGGGGTTAATTTAACGGTTGGCCTGCCGATAATCAGAACTTCTCCCAGCCACGGCGTTGCCTTTGATTTAATCAGAAAGGGTAAAACTCCTTTTCATTCTTCCATGCGGGAAGCGATAGGGCTTGCCTACAATCTTTCTTATGAAGTTTAAAAAATCATTCGGCCAGAATTTTCTCCGCGACAAGGATTATATCGAAAGGATTATAAACAGTTTATCTTTGGACAACGAGGCCGTTTTAGAGATAGGCCCGGGAAGCGGTCAAATGACGCGCCGTCTAATCAAAAAGTGCGAGCGCCTTTACTGCATAGAAAAAGACATATCGTTGATATCTTTGCTGCGGGAAAGATTCTCCTCCAGCGGCGTAAGCGTCATCGCCGGAGATATCATCGATTTTGATTTGGCTTCTATCGGCCAGCCGCTTGTTCTTTTCGGCAACATCCCTTTTAATATAAGCAACGAGCTTATAAGGTACCTGGTGAAAAACAGAGGTTATTTGAAAAAAGCCTATTTAACTTTTCAGAAAGAGTTCGCGCGGAAATTAACTGCCCAGCCTAACACAAAAGAATACGGTTTTTTGACATGTTACGTCAGTTATTACGCCTCCGTTACTGTTCTGTTTGATATTCCCAAAGAGGCTTTCTATCCCTCCCCGAGAGTGGACGCTTCTTTGGTCATGATACAATTTCCCCTTAGCCCTTTTTTTGACGCGGTTGATGAGCGTCTGCTTTTTACCGTGATTAAAGAGTCTTTTTCGTCACGAAGGAAGAAAATAAAGAATTGCCTGGAACGCATATCCGACAAGGAGAGTATAAGTAAGATACTTAAAAAGACAGGTATTAACCCTGACTGCCGGCCGGAGAATTTATCTTTGCAACAGTACTGTAATATAGCCGGGAGTTTACCTATCCGCAAAGAATAACAGGGGTTATAATTACTCAATTTTTTCTTCGCCGCCGCCTTTTAGGCGTTTTCCTTATATTGCTTCTTGGCAGGCAGCAAATTTGTTATTGACACTAAAATATAGAGGTGGTAGAATTTGTTCAATTCAAAGGAGAGGTGACTATGAAAAAGAAAGAGGTAAAAGTGACAAAAGGCAAAACTATTGCCAAAAGAATCAGGAATGGGATAAAAAAGATAGCCGCCGGCGGGAGCAAGACAGCCGGCAGGAAGAACAATTCTTCTCGGCAAAAACCGCTGAGAAAAGATAAGAAAATATCCTTACAGCGCGAATCCGCGCCTTTAGAGCACCGGGCGCAGGCTATTAACAATTTTAAAGAGCAGGTCGAAGTCTCTAAATTTACCGCCGTGGAAATTCCTCATGAAACAGTGCACCGCTATTCGCTGCCTTTACGCTATAACGATAACCGTATTGTTCTTTTGGCTCGCGACCCCTGGTGGCTGCATACTTACTGGGATATTTCCGAAGAGAAGATTAATTCCGTGATTTCTTCCATTCCCCTTCATGAACGCCAGAACTCACAGTGGACTTTACGGGTGTATAACGTTACGGGCGTAAGAGATTTTACCGGCAATAACGCTAAAAGCTGGTTTGACATCGGGGTTAATTTTGAAGCTTATAACTGGTATCTTAACGTAAACGCGCCCGAGAAAGAGTGGTGTGTTGAAATCGGCTTAAAATCGCCGCAGGGCACGTTTTATCCCGTGGCGCGGTCTAATATAACCAAGACTCCTTACTTCGGCATATCGGATATCATTGATGAAGAGTGGGCCTTGCCCGACGACGAGTATTATAAGCTGCTCGGCGTGTATGATCTGGGAAAGAGTTCTTTGGAGAGGAGGAAAAAGATTACCGAGATATTGCGGGAACAGATTTCCAGCGGCGCTTTTTCCGGACAGATAAGCAGCCTCGCTATCCAGAAAAAGAAACAAGCGAGAAAATTTTTCCTGGAAGTAGCCACGGAAGTTATCGTTTACGGCCGCACCGAACCGACCGCCGACTTGTCGGTTTGCGGCAAAAACGTGCGCTTACGTGAAGACGGGACTTTTTCTCTGCGTTATGCTCTTCCTGAGGGCGATTTTCGTTTTGACGTTGTCGCCACCTCGCAAGATAAGCAGGATACAATTAAGATTACCCCCGCGGTAAAAAGATATACAATCAAATAATTATGGAGAAAGGTTACCTGTCTTTAATTTTGCACGCTCACCTTCCTTTCGTCCGCCACCCGGAGTACGACGATTTCTTAGAAGAACGCTGGTTTTTTGAAGCCCTTACCGAAACATATATCCCTCTTATGAACGTTTTTGAGGGTTTGATTCATGACGGAGTGGATTTTCAGATTACGATGAACATCTCTCCTTCTTTATGCTCGATGATCAGCGATCCTCTTCTGCAAGAGCGTTATATCCGTTATTTAAACTCTATGATCGAGCTTTGTGAGAAAGAGGTTGAGCGGACCCGTTTCTCTCCCGAATTTCACAACGTGGCGGTTATGTACCGCGACCGTTTTTACGCGACAAAAGATAAGTTCGTCAACCATTGCGCTTGTAACCTTCTTGCCCGCTTTAAGGACTTACAGGAAAAAGGCTGTTTGGAAATAATAACCTGCGGGGCAACGCACGGTTTTCTGCCGCTTTTGGAAGTTAATCAGGAAGCGGTTAAGGCGCAGATCCGCATGGGAGTAGAGTCTTACCGGAAACATTTTGGCACATCCCCCCGCGGCATTTGGCTGCCGGAATGCGGTTATTTTGAAGGTTTGGACAGGTTTTTAAAAGAAGAGGATATTAAGTTCTTTATCTCAGAGACGCACGGCGTGTTATTTTCCCGGCCGCGCCCCAAGTTCGGCGTATATTCGGCTTATTACACGAAAAACCGCGTCGCCGTCTTTGGCCGGGATCATGAATCATCCAAAAGCGTCTGGTCGGCTGTAGAAGGTTACCCCGGCGATTACAATTACCGCGAATATTACCGCGATATCGGTTTTGATTTAGATTATGACTATATAAGGCCGTACATTTCGCCCTGCGGAACGCGGATATTTACCGGTATTAAATACTATAAAATTACCGGACCGACGCCCCATAAGGACCCTTATCTTCCTGATCGGGCGAGAGAAAAAGCCGCCGAGCACGCCGGTAATTTTATGTTTAACCGTGAAAAGCAGATAGAGCACCTTTGTGGAATTTTAGGAAGAAAGCCGATACTCGTCGCTCCTTATGACGCCGAGCTCTACGGACACTGGTGGTTTGAAGGCATAGATTGGCTGAATTTCCTTATCAGGAAAATATGCTGTGACCAGAAAACGGTTAAGTTAATCACGCCTACTAATTATTTAAAGATCTATCCTAAAAATCAGGTGATTAACCCTTCTCCCGGCAGCTGGGGCTGGAAGGGGTATTATGAAGTATGGTTAAACGGCGCTAACGACTGGATTTATCCTCACCTGCACCGTGCCGCCGAACGTATGGTTGAGGCCGTGAATAAATACGGTTCCGACGGGCAGTTAAGAGAAAGGATTCTGAACCAGATGGCAAGAGAACTCCTTTTAGCTCAGTCGAGCGACTGGGCCTTTATGATGAAGACCGGAACCTTCGTCGATTACGCAAAAAAAAGAACGGTCACGCATCTGGAACGTTTTTATCTCCTCAATAGTTATCTGGAGAGGAACTTTTATAACACGGAAGTACTGGAAGACATCGAGAGAAAAGACAATATTTTCCCCGAATTAAGCCATTCCATATACAAATCGTAAAATGAATAAAGTTCCTACCGATGTCATATTCCTATGGCACATGCACCAACCCTGTTATAAGGATCCGATCAAGAACTTATATGTTCTTCCCTGGGTGAGGCTGCACGCCGTAAAAGATTACTACGGTATGGCTATGGTTCTCGATAAGTTTGACAAGGCCAAAGCCACCTTTAACTTCAGCGGTATTTTATTGGACCAGCTGCGCGATTATGCTGAAAACAACGCTTCTGATTACTATTGCCAGCTGACTTTAAAAGATCCCGCCTATCTTACAAGGAGAGAAAGAGAATTTATCGTCAACCGCTTTTTCTCGATAAACTTCGAGAAAATAATCCGCCCCAACAAGCGTTATTTACAGCTGTATCAAAAGAAGGTCGGCGGTAAAGGAAATTTCACTTCGCAAGAGATAATGGATTTACAGGCGATTTTCAACCTTTGCTGGTTTCATCCCTATACGATAAAGAGAGATAAGCATCTGCGGTCGTTAATCGCGAAGAACTGCGGTTATACTCAGGAGGACAAGGAGTATGTCATCAGGAAGCAGTACGATATAATAAAAAAGATAATACCGCTTTATGGGAAACTCCTTCGTGACCGGCGGATAGAGCTTTCTTTGACTCCCTACGCCCATCCGATTATGCCTTTGATTTGCGATAGCGATATTACAAAAGAGTTTTCTTACCTTAAGAAACCGCGACTGCGTTTCTCCCGGCCGCAGGATTGCCGGTGGCATTTAGATAGGTCAAAAGAAATTTTCCGGGATCTTTTCGGCTGTGATATAAAGGGGAGCTGGCCTTCCGAAGGCAGCGTGTCGGAAGAGGTGGCGGAAATTTATGCCGCGGAAGGGTTTAGGTGGATAGCAACCGACGAAGGCATCCTTTTTAACAGTTTTACCACCGAGTTTGTTTCTTACGAGCTGATAAAAAACCAGCGTCATATTATTTACCGTCCATACAATTTTAAGGGTGTGGATATTTTCTTCCGTGACAGGAATCTTTCCGACGCGATAGGATTTATTTATCAGGGCTGGGATGATCCCGTGTTTGCCGCCAATGATTTGCTCGAACATTTTAAACGCACGCATTATCATGCCAGTAATTTTCTGCGCCGCAGAGCTATTTCGATTATCATGGACGGCGAGAACGCCTGGGAGTATTACAAAAACAGCGGCGTGGATTTTCTTGAGGCCGTTTATGCCGGTTTGGAAAATAACGATATACTCGTTTGCTCGACACCGTCGCAGTTCCTGCGTGATAACAAGACAAAGAAACTGGAACGTTTATTTGCCGGTTCCTGGATAAACTCCGACTTCGGCGTATGGGTTGGCTCGAAAGAAAATAATAACAACTGGCATATCTTGCGGCGCTTAAGGGATTTGATCGAGCGCTACGCTAAAGACGGCGAAAGCAAAGAAAAGGTTTTGAAATACTTCTATATTCTTGAAGGACGCGACTGGAACTGGTGGAACACTTTTGAAGATACCGACGGCGACTTTAAGAAACTGCCTCTTTTATATGTTAAAAAAATATATAAAATGCTTGGCAAAACCCCGCCTTCTCATATAATATAAATATTAATGTCGTGATAAGATAATGGCGGTAGTTCCGCAGTATAACAGAATATTATTTAGGAATGAGGGTAAGTTTGTCTGGCAAATTTGCTTGTTAAATGATGGTGTGGTTAATATCAAAAATCAAAGATCAAAATGCAAAATGACAAAGCGAAATTTAAAAAGAACTTTATTCCACGGGAGAAGGGGCCAAAAGTTTTTTACATTTTGATATGCCATTTTGATTTTTGACGTTTGCATTTTGATTTTGGATGGTTGGAAAGTTTATGGTAAGATTTTTTGATAAGACTCCAAATATTGTAATGTGTGTTTTTTAAGCTATGGGTAAAGTATATTTTCTTTTTGGCGTGCATGACCACCAGCCGGTGGGAAATTTTCCTCATATTTTTGAGGAAGCGTTCGATAAATGTTACTCTCCTTTTTTTGACATTTTAGAAAAATATCCGGCCATAAAGTGCAATGTCCATATAAGCGGCCCGTTGTACGACTGGCTTTTATCCAGCCGCAAAGAGTTCATCGATAAGCTGAAAAGGTTAAGCAAAAAAAACCAGCTGGAAATAATCAGCGGCGGTTATTACGAACCGATACTGCCGATTATTTCCGATGAAGACAAGTCGGCCCAGATTGACTTGATGAATAAATTTATCAGAAATACCTTTGGCCAGAAAGCGCGGGGCATATGGATTGCCGAACGGGTTTGGGAACCTTATCTCGCGAGCGTGATACGCCGGGCGGGATTAGAATACACCTTTTTAGACGATACCCATTTTCGTTACGCCGGTTTGAACAGGAAAGAATTTACCGGTTATTACACAACCGAAAACAGCCGGGAAAGCGTGTATGTTTTTCCAATCAGTAAAACCCTTCGTTATAAGATTCCTTTTTCAAAAGCCCAAGAGGCAATAGATACTTTAAATAGTTTTGCCCAAGACAGCGATGTTTTAGTAACTCTTTTTGATGACGGCGAAAAATTCGGTCTCTGGCCGCAAACTTTTGACTGGGTTTACAATAAAGGGTGGTTGGAAAGCTTTTTCTCCCTGCTTGCGCGGGAAAAAGATAATATCGTAACCCTAACCGCCAAAGAGGCGGTTGAGAAATTCTCACCGCGGGGAATTGTATATTTACCGACGGCTTCTTATGAGGAGATGGGAGAGTGGGTGCTTGAACCGGAGAGTTTTCGCAGTTACGAAAAGTTGAAAAACTGTATTAAAAACAGCCCTGATTCCGGCAGTTTTAACAACTTTATCCGGGGAGGTTTTTTCAGGAATTTCTATACTAAATACCCCCGCCTTAATTTTATGCATAAACGTATGCTTTCTTTAAGTGAAAAAATACGCGCCGCGGCGGCCGGCGGCGATAAGAACGCCCTTAAATACCTTTTTATGGCCCAGTGTAACTGTGGCTACTGGCACGGAATATTTGGCGGGTTTTATTTAGGCCATATCCGTTCGGCCATTTATGAAAACCTTATAAAAGCGGAAAAAGAGTTTGATAGAAAAACCTTGAAGGAAACTTTATCGGCGCAAATATTCGATATGGATTTAGACGGGTTCCAAGAGACCATAATCAAAAACGATAAGCTTATTGCCGTATTATCCGACCGCGGCGGCGCGATTTTAGATTTCAGTTTAAAGGATGTCGATTTTAACCTTCTTAACACTATAACCCGGCGCGAGGAGTCGTATCACCAGAAAATAAGAGAAAAGGTAAAACAGGAAAGCGGCCCGGTTTCTTCTATACACGATACAGCCAATTTCAAAGATGATAACCTGGATAAGTTCCTCGTTTATGATAATTATGAGAAGGTTTCATTAACTGACCATCTTGTTCATAAGAACCTTACGATAGAAAGCGTAAATTCAGGCCATAGTGCCTGCGTTTTCGCCGATAAGGCCTATAAAAATAACGGAATAACGAAGAAAAAGAGCAGCCTGACCGTTAAGTACTTTTACCAGGAGGACGGGCTTTCTTTCTCAAAAGATATAACCTTCAGTAAAGGCGCGGCATTTACGGCCGAGTATAAATTTAATCAAAGGAAGTCGTTAAACGACTATGATTTTGCCGTGGAGTTTAACCTTTTCCTGCAGTCTCCGCAAGACGTGACGTTTAAAGCCGGTGGTAAGGATGGTATCCCTCAGGGTGAAAGCGCCTTCAGTGGTATTGATACCTTCGCGATTAAAGACAAATTTAAGGGTATTTATATAGAGTTTGTTTTTGATAAAGCGAATGTTTTCGTTAAACCCTTGTTTTCGGTATCATCTTCCGAATCAGGCTTTGAACGCGTCCATCAACAGTTTACGATTTTATTTGTTAAGGCGCGAAAAGCGCCAGTTTTTAAACTTGCCTGTGCCGTAAAAAAAGAAGCAAATAATTTTTAATTTGGAGCCAAAGGATTAGCGTATAAAAACATAAGTTTTTTAAACAGGAGGGGGTGTTTCATGAAGGTCAGAGATTTAATGACTAAAGAAGTTGTCACTGTTTCTCCCGAAGATTCCCTGGGAGAGGTCGGCGCGATTCTTAAAGAAAAAAGAATCAGCGGCGTGCCGGTAGTCGATCAAGAAAAGAAGTTGCTAGGAATTATTACGATAACCGATCTTTTGAAAGTTTTATATAACGTCTACCGCTGGAAGGACGTAAAAAACAACGATATCAGTTTTACCAATTTCTTCCATAAACAGAAAATAGAGGCGAAAGTAAAAGAATTTATGGCAAAGCACATCTTTACCCTCAATGAAGACGATCCCATAGATGAAGTCATGCGGGTAATGTTTGATAAGAACGCCCATACCATACCGGTTATGCGTGGCGACGAACTTGTCGGCGTGGTGGGAAAGAGGGATCTAGTAAGGGCCTGCTTTTAGTTATAGGTATAATAGAAGCGGACATATTTTAATAGCGGATAGCGGACAGCGCGTAGCGTATAGGCATATTTACTTTCAATTAATTTAAATAGGAGGCGCGCAAGCGCCATGGTCCAATAAATACGTTTAATCAAAGTGCGCTCATAAAATAAGCTTTTTGCTAGAAATAGTCATCCGGTGTTTTAGCAACGATAAAGATTATAATACAAAATAAAACTTCTATGAAAGTCTTCAGGGATAACAGGGAGCCAAGAGATTCTTTAGGGGAGTTTTTACATGGCGAGCGTCAAAAGGGACGGAGTCCCTATGAATGGCCATACGTCCTGAGTGCTTACGAAGAAAGCAAATTAGCCTGAGTGATAAATTCAGGCATAAACTTATACTAAGATGAATAGGAGGCGCGTAAGCGCCATGGCCCCAAGGTCCTTCTCTTATGTCAGCTCAGGACCGATAAAAAATAAGGAATAACCCCAGATAATTGCTTTTTTATCGGAGAGGTCGCATAGCCCGGCTGAGTGCGCGTGTTTGGAGAACACGTAACCCGTAAGGGTTCCAGGGTTCAAATCCCTGCCTCTCCGTTGTTTTTCCTTAAACGAAAAACCGTCAACCAGGAATGGCGATGGTTTTTCGTAACATCCAGGGAAGAAACAACGGACTCTGGCGAGGCACCGACCGAGACGGAGTAGTCAATAGTGAACCTACATAACGTCCGGCCGCCTGCATATCGGGTTAAATCTTGCTTCGCTACGCTGCGCAACATTTAACCCGAAGCGGCTCGGACGTTAATTCGCTTAACGGATAATTAAGCGAATTAAAGAAACAACGGACTCTGGCGAGGCACCGACCGAGCCAGAGTGAGTTAAGATGAATAAGCGCGTATGTTTGTTTGAATTCCTACAAAAGTATCAGGATGGTCAACTCAAGATTTTCCATTTTAAAAAATATCGCTGGGTTCCCGAAAACATTATTGTAAATTATTTAAATGATATTGCTAAGCGAGAAATGGAAAAATAGGTTCGTCCGCTGGTTTAAATTGCGTTTTGCGATTTTATACCCTCTGGGAGTCTGGGCGATAATATCCAGTTATCCCACGG
>JBDRDG010000178.1:0-2243 GCA_043821045.1 Candidatus Omnitrophota bacterium
TCACAAGCGGATGAGGCCGCGGCTCTCGCATCCTTATATCAGTTAATCCCGCGGCGGCCGGAACAGTCACATGACGCTATCCGGGTCTGCGTTGAGCTTATCGATGTCTTTTTAGAGAACATCTCGGCTATTGGCGTTAAACAAAGGCCGCGATATACGATTGATAGCCAAGATTCTGGCCCTCTGGCTGTCGGATATGAAATTATTAATATACTCGATAGTCTAAGGTTGCGTATGTATGATGGTACCGATGCTGTCGCGGCTAAGGCCGGCTATAGTGCTGATGAGGCGTTACGCGAAAGAATCCGTGAGTTTGAACGGATTATTGATTTAGTTACTGAGGAGAATCTTTTATATTTTGCCCAAGAGGTGCTCAACTATTTTCTTGTTGTAAGAAAAGCAGTTACGTTACTTGTTAATCTTTCTCGTCAAAGCGCCGAAGCTGTTACTGTGTTGGTTGGTCTCTTGCCGAAGCTGGAACTGTTTATTTTTATCTGCTCAGAAAACTTAGCCATGCAGCAGGTAGCCGATGATGCTATGGGAGCGGTCATTTTCCTGGCTTCACAACCTATCGGCCTTGACGGTCAAATCCCGGCCGGCAAGAAAGAAGCTATGTGTATCCTCAGCGTTTACCTCAAAAGTTGTTTGTATTTTGATTTTGATCTATCATTTACGGAATTGAATAGTTTAGAGGTTGTTATCTCGCGCTTTGAGAGGTTAGTGGGTATCGAAGACGCCTTTGCTGTCAGGGAGATAGAAAACCTCACTCCGGTTTTTCATGAATTAGCAATAGCCTTTAAGCGTTACGGGTTTATCGTAACGGCGGTACAAAAACTTCTGAGTAAGATTAAGAACAAAAACGCTAAAGAGTTTGAACAAGCCAGTTCATCAACAGAAAAATCAACAAAATACAGAAGGCCGGTCCTGCGGCAGATAAGGAAGATTCTGATCGTGGATAATGATGAAATGATTTTAGGGAATTTTACCAGATATCTAACGGATCCAGCTTATACTAGACATATTTATACCGTCGTAGCCGCGAGAGACGGAAAAGAAGCGTTGGATATTATAAACCATCCGGATAATGTCGCCGTGCCTTTTGATTTAATCCTTGTTGAGTACAGCATGCCGCGCATGAACGGCGGAGTTTTTGCCATCCAATTCCGTAAGCGGGAAGGGTTGAAGACGGCGCAAGCGAAGACGCCGATTATTATGATAACCGGATTTGCTCACGACGAGGAGTTTATCAATCACCTTGTAAAAACAGGCATTCTTGACGCGGCGGTAAGAAAATACGACAATTCGTCTTATCTATTGATGATGGTTGAGGAGATTAAACAAAAAGAGTTGGAACCGCTAAACGAAAGAGAGTTGCGCGGATTGTTGAATAAACAGCAAGGGTTTTCTTTTTATTCTTCCAGCCCAATTCCTTCTGGTGTTTCAGGTGAAACAATTTTTACTATACCTGCGGACATTTCCGATAGCGGCGATATAATTTTCGCCGAACGCCTTAGGGATTTAAAAGATTTATATAAAGAGAAAGGGAGCAGAGCTGTTATTAACTGCGTAATGAACGATCCTGATTTGGAACACGAAATTTCTTCCTTGCTTCGCTGTAAATTCAGAGACGAAAACACAAAGGGTTTTGATATCAGCGATAAATGGGCCGAAGATTTTTACGAAGCGTCTTTGCAGCGGGCGATGGACGCGGTGCGCGAACGGGATATTATCTTTCTTCAGATGGAGTATAACCTTTCCCACGAGATTTTCGATTTATTCAGAAAACATCTGGCAAAAAGTGTGCGGTTTATAGGCAAAATAAAAATGACTTATCGAAAGGTAGTTACCTATCGCGGTATTAAATTAGATATAGAAGGCGTGGCAGAAACAGCGGCAAAGATAGGTGAAGCCTGTGCTGATTATCGTAATAGAACCGTCTACGGCGCACTTTCTTTCAACGCTTTAAAAACCGGCAGGACCCAGGGAGATATTACCAATCAGGCTAAAGGTTTAATCCGGCAAATGAGCCGCGGGTTAGAGCGTAAAGAACGCGAAGCAAAAGAGCTGACCGGAATAATTCAGCGCTTTGCCCAAAAAGTATCCGGTGATATTAAGGGAGGGTTATTAGCAAGAAAGACTTTATATGAGAAACACGTTGATTTGATTAAGTTTCTTGACGGGCTTATTAAGGCTGTGGAAAACACGGCTTCGTCCGG
This sequence comes from Candidatus Omnitrophota bacterium, assembly GCA_043821045.1. GTDB lineage: Bacteria > Omnitrophota > Gorgyraeia > Duberdicusellales > 4484-171 > JBDRDG01. The sequence goes on from JBDRDG010000178.1 coordinate 2,217, forward strand.
GTTATTGAGTAAAAGTAACGATATTGA
>JBDRDG010000179.1:0-4080 GCA_043821045.1 Candidatus Omnitrophota bacterium
ATAGAGGGGAGCGCTAGCTATATGCTTAATCGCTAGCCATCTTGGTTGTAATCTGTTCCTTCGGAACTTCCCGTCTATCGCGGGAATTACAATCAAGTCCTGCGCGGCCCACGCTTTCTTTATTAGCTAAAGCTTAGTTAGAGGAGTACAGGACGTGCTAAACAGTTAACCCACTTGGATCCAATAAGAACCCTTCGGGTTAACTGCCTTCGCAGATTGGATTCAAATCCTGCGCGGCCCATACTTTTTTGTTCATTGCATAACATAGAGGGGAGCGCTAGCTATATGCTTAATCGCTAGCCATCTTGGTTGTAATCTGTTCCTTCGAAACTTCCCGTCTATCGCGGGAATTACAATCAAGTCCTGCGCGGCCCACATTTTAGTCTTGAGTAGTGAGTGATGAGGCTTGAGTCAAATATTCTTACTCACAACACACGAACCAATACACACGACTATGAAGAAATATGAGTTAATCGAGCATACGGCGGATCTTGCCATACGAGTTTACGGGCCGAGTTTAGAAACGCTGTTTATAAACTCGGCCCAAGCCATGTTTGAGCAGCTAATTAACGTCCTGCCGCCGGTTGAGAAAAAACGAAATGTTTTCTTGCAAAGCGATACTAACGAAGACCTCTTAGTATATTGGTTAAATGAACTTCTTTCTATCTTTTACACTTATTATTTTATCCCCCGGTCATACAGAATCGAGATATCCGGGAAAGAGATAAAAACGCTTCAAGCTGCGATTGAAGGGAATTATTGTGAAGTTAAAGAAGGCTGTATGAAAGCCGAGATTAAAGCAGCTACTTATCACGCCATAAAAATCAAACATACGAATAACCACTATGAGGTCGATATAATTTTTGACGTATGAAATTGTTTTCTTTGTAAAATACAAAGTTTTTCATTAAAAACTTACGTTATGTGGCAAGGCAAATTAGAACAAGTCGGTGAATACCAGTTCAGAATTCCTGCGTCCTATAAAAAAGGGATGAGAGTGGAAGGAATTATATACGCTGATGAACAGCTGCTTAGTGATATTAAAAAAGATAATGCTCCGGAACAGGTGGCAAATGTGGCATTCTTGCCCGGCATAGTCAAACATTCTCTGGCAATGCCTGATATCCATTGGGGCTATGGCTTTCCTATCGGCGGAGTGGCCGCTACCGATCCTGAAAAAGGAGGAGTTATTTCCCCCGGAGGCGTAGGTTTTGATATAAACTGCGGCGTGCGCCTTATTAAAACGAACCTGTCTCTTCCCGATATTAAAAACAAGCAGTCTCAAATCATTTCCGCCCTTTATCAGGATATTCCTTCCGGAGTAGGAACAAAAGGTGATATAAAGCTTTCCTATAATGAAGAAAAACACCTTCTTGTCGATGGAGCGAAGTGGGCGGTAAAAAAAGGTTTCGGCATAAAAGAAGACATTGAATATTGCGAAGATAACGGGGCAATTCTCGGAGCGGATCCCGACAGCGTATCCCAGCGCAGTTTTGAACGCGGTAAAAACCAAATCGGCACGTTAGGCAGCGGTAACCATTTTATTGAAGTCGGTTTTATTAATGAAATCTTTGACCAGGATATTGCCGGTAAGTTAGGCCTATTTTGCGGCCAAATAACCGTGATGATTCATTCCGGTTCACGCGGATTCGGCTATCAAGTTTGTGATGAATACTCAAGAAAAATGATTGATTGCTTGAACAAATACGGCATCAGCGTTCCTGACCGCCAACTTGCCTGCGCGCCGGTAGATTCGCCGGAAGGGAAAGAATATATTGGCGCGATGCGGGCAGCGGCTAATTACGCCTGGTGTAACCGACAGGTTTTAATGCATAAAGTAAGAGAGAGTTTCGAAACAATTTTTTCTAAAAGCTGGCAGTCGCTGGATATGTTTTTAATCTATGACGTGGCACATAATATCGCTAAATTTGAAGAGCATCTTGTTGATGGAAAAAGAAAGATGCTGTGCGTCCATAGAAAAGGCGCGACGCGCGCCTTCGGTCCGGGAAACGCCGGTCTTCCGGAAAAATACAAGGAGATCGGCCAGCCGGTGATCATACCGGGAGATATGGGACGCGCTTCTTATTTACTGGCCGGCACAAAAGAAGCGGAATTAAAAACATTCGGCACGGCTTGTCACGGCGCCGGACGGTTAAAATCACGCCATGAAGCGTTAAAAACAATCTCCCTCGAATCACTTTTAAAAGAACTGTCATCCAAAGGCATAGAGGTACGCTCCGCCAACAAAAAGATAATTGTCGAAGAGGCGCCGCAGGCATATAAAAATATTGATCATGTCGTTAATCTCGTGCATAATTGCCGTCTTTCCCTAAAAATCTGCCGGATGAAACCGCTCTGTGTAATAAAGGGATGAAATCAATAATATCCTCCCAAACAGAAGCAAAAAGACTCTTGCATATTCTTTAAAACAGTGGTATTCTAAATTACTAAATTACGAAAGTCGGTGGGGTTGGGTTAAATTTATTCTGGCTTAAATTTATCTTATGGAAAGAGAAAATAAAGTTTTAATCGTTGATGACGATGTTGAACTTGCTAGGATGATGAGCACGTCATTGACCCGCCATGGATTTGTTACTTTTTTGGCTTTTGACGGAGTTGAAGCCTTAAGTAAAATTAAAAGCATAAATCCCGATCTTATTCTCCTTGACGCTGTTATGCCGCAATGCGGCGGCCTCGAAGTCACTAAACAGCTTAAGGAAAATCAAGAAACGCGTCTTATCCCTATAATCATGATAACCGGCATGGATGATAAAGAAATGAAAATCAGCGGCATTGAAGCCGGAGTGGATGATTTTCTTACTAAGCCGGTTGATCAGGAAGAGCTTCTTGCCCGCGCCCGTTCATTAATCCGGGTAAAAATGCTTAACGACCAGCTGGAGAGCATGGAAAATGTTCTTTACACCCTTGTTAACATAATAGACGCCAAAGACTCCTATACAAGAGGACACAGCGAACGGGTAACTAAATATGCCATGAAACTGGCCGAAACAATAGGTTTATCAAAAGAAAATATAGACGTATTAGAAAAGGCGGCAAAACTTCATGATATCGGAAAAATCGGCGTGCCGGAAGAAATTCTCAACAAACCTTCCGCTTTAACGAAAGAAGAGTTTGAAGAGATAAAAAAACATCCTATTATCGGTGAAACGATATGCACGCCTTTAAAAACATTCGGGCCGATACTTAGAATAATCCGCCATCACCATGAGCGCTATGACGGCAAAGGATACCCCGATGGCATATCGGGTAATGGTATACCTTTAGAAGCCCGGATAATCGCTGTTGCCGACAGTTATGACGCGATGGCCTCAAATCGGCCGTATCGAAACGCTCTGGAGAAAAATAGAATACTGGCTATTTTTAACGCCGGATTCAACGAACAGTGGGACGAATCTTTAGTGCGGAATTTTATAAAATTAATCGAAGGCAACAGACTCGTTTAACCCCCAGAAAGCTTAAGATCTAATCGAACAAAGAATCAGATATTTGCATGTTAGATCCTCATTTTATACACGATAACCTGGATATAGTAAAGGAAGCCCTATACTCAAAAAACGCTTTGATTGATATAGACGCGTTTTGCGCCCTTGATCAGCAGCGCAAACAACTGATTCAGAAAATTGATTCCCTACGGAATAAAAAGAATCAAGCCAACGAAGAAATAAAGAGGCTTTTGGCTCAAAAAGAAAACCCCGCGCCAAAAATAGAGGAGATGAAAAAAATTGCCTCAGAGATTGACAGCTTGGAGAAAGAGTTTAAACAGATTAAAGCCGATTTCGACCGCCAGCTTTTAGAATTTCCCAACGTACCGCACAGTTCTGTCCCGGCCGGAGATATTTCTAAGAATGTCCTTGTCAAAAAGTGGGGAGAAATACGCAAATTTGATTTTCCCCTCCTTAACCATGTGGATTTAGCCGAACACTTGGATATTATCAGTTTTAAACAAGCGGCAAAACTAACCGGATCGAATTTCGTTCTTTTTAAAGGATATGGGGCAAAGATGACAAGAGCCCTTATAAATTTCATGCTTGATTTGCACACAAAAAATAATAAGTATAA
>JBDRDG010000180.1:0-5795 GCA_043821045.1 Candidatus Omnitrophota bacterium
TAAATTTGTGATAACGTCTTTAAGGATATTCCGTTGGTTATCGACAATTTCTCTAATTCCCTTCCCGGCAAGCTCCAAGAGACGGTCCAAATCTTCTTTTGAGAAAGATCCGCTTTCAGCCGTGCCCTGAATTTCGACAAACTCTCCCGACGATTTCATAACAATATTCATGTCGACGGAAGCTTCATAATCTTCCTCGTAAGTCAAATCAAGAAAATACTTGCCGCCAACTATACCCACACTTACCGCGCCGATAAGATCGTCCAAAGGCAAAGCGATTAGTTTGGAATCTTTACGCAATCTATCCAAACAGTCCACTAAAGCGATAAACCCGCCAACGATGGAAGTCGTGCGCGTACCGCCGTCAGCCTGCAGGACATCACAATCAACCCATATAGTGCGTTCCCCCAGTCTTTTCAAATCGACCACACTTCGTAATGACCTGCCGATTAAACGTTGTATCTCCATGTTTCTGCCGGAAATCCTGTCGCGCAGGATACGCGATTGTGTAGAACGCGGAAGCATACCGTACTCGGAGGTAACCCAACCTTCCCCCTTCCCTTTGAGAAAGGAAGGAACTTTTTCTTCAACTGTTGCTGTGGCAATAACCCTTGTATTACCCGTCTCAATAAGACAGGACCCTTCCGCGTACTTTATAAACCCGCGCTCAATAGAACTCTTTCGCACCTGATCATATCCACGCCCGCCTTTTCGCTTCATTCCTTCTCCTTTCTATGTTACCTTGGCTATCATCCTCTTCTTTTATCGACCGCCCTTTTCTCAAATAACAACTTTTAAAAAGCATTTAAAAATCCGCCAAATTGATTATGACCCGATTTTAAATCTTGCCGATATCTTTACATCTTCAATTATTCCACATATTTTGATAAAGATAGTATACCTTTTTAAGCTGGCGTAAAAAAGGACTTTTTTTACCATTTCCCTGACTGCATATGCCAAACCACTCATCATTAAACCAGCCGTCTTTAATCGCGCCTTGCATGCCGCAATTCTTACCATCATGCCTAAAAGAAGACCCGCAAAGCCACCAGCTATCCAGCCAGGTATAGATAACGCCGCCGATAGAATTCCCCCCCCGCCTCATTTTGAGAATTATTAACTATATCACGCCAGGAACTTTTATGATAAAATATCTGCAAATCTTCATTTCTCCCCCCTTTTCTATGATCATAGCTATCGGCACCGAATTCGCTTATTAATACCGGCTTATCGATATAAAATTTTACCGTCCTAAACAAAGAAGATAAACCATAATGACCGGCGTAACTGTTAAACCCAATAAAATCTATTGCCGGAGTAAAATCCTTATAATAGGAAAGTAAAAGATATGTTGAATCACACACGCCAACGGGATGATCCCGGTCAAGAAAATGGATGAATTCAGCCATCTTATTAACAAACTTGGCGAAAACCTCGGGTTTTAAACGGGCGTTTGTATTATTAAAAGTTGAATTTTCATAACAACCTGCCACATCATTCTCGTTGCCAAGCAGCCACATAAGAAGATACGGTTCGTCTTTGTGTTCTAATACCATTCTTTTTACGTCATCCAGCATACTCTTGCAATGCTCTGGATTAGTATAATCGGTCCCTTGCTGCCAGCTGGCGCCGGAACCCCAGCAATACGCGCCCAAAAGGTTTCCGATAATAACTCTTATGCCAAAACGTTCATAAATATCCCGTAATACTTCCTTCTTTATATTAACATGATGATACAAACGTATGGCATTAACCCCCATCTCTTTCATAAGATAAAAATCGCCCAGGTCAACTTCATCGGGATCTTGCCTATTATTCCTGTTTTTATCAACCCACGAATCATAAGCGCAGTCATTTATCCCATTATTATTAAAGTCATAATCCATCCACTCATTCGCGGCAGAAAGTTTATCGCCCACTTTCACCGGCTCATAACAAACTCCTTTGACAAAAAAAACGCCGCCGTTAACATAAAGACGCCAAATGCCGCTTGTGTCTTTCATCAGCTCAACTTTGGCGCCAAAAACTGTTTGTGAAAAAAGAATCGCGCTAAAGGCGAGAATAAAAATCTTTGCCATAAACATCGATAGCGACAATTAAAGGGAATTCACTGACCTTAAACTCAAAAATTGCTTCCGCGCCTAACTGAGGATAAGCCAGGCAGCGGAGCCCTTTAACGAAACGCGACAAATATGCGGCACAACCGGCATAGGTTACAAAATAAACCCCTTTGTATCGGCGCAATAAATCTCTCACGAAAGAAGCCCGGTTGCCTTTTCCGATCGTAAAACGTAAACCCTTTTTTATAAGCGGCTCGATAAAACTATCCATACGTGAAGATGTTGTAGGGCCGCAAGAAGATACACGGCCATCTTTAAAATTAGGCCCGCAGTAATAAATGATATTCCCCTCAAAATCAAAGGGAAAAGGTTTTTTCTTTTCGGCTAAAACTACTAATTTCTTGTGGGCCCGGTCTCGCGCGGTATAGATTACTCCCGAAAGAGAAACCATCTGCCCCGCCCTCAACTTCCTGACATCCTTTCTTGTCAAAGGTGTATTTAACCTAATTACTTTTGACTCCCTCATCCTTTATTTTTATCCTTTTTTGTAATAAACATTTATTACATAGAACATAGAGCAATTCCGCGTTTATCCGCGTATTATTCCGCGTAAATCCGCTTCTATTATTAACTATCCGCTATCCGCTAAACGCTCTACTCTAATATGAATACTCGCACTGCGTAAAGCATGACAGCTAATATTTATACCAACCGGCAGACCGGCAATATGCGTCGGCCCTCTCTTGATCTTTACGGCGAGCGCGGTGAAACGTCCGCCCATCCCCATAGGCCCAATTTTTAAACTATTTATTCTCTTTAACAACTCCTTTTCCCAACGACACATCAAAAGAGATTTGTTAGGTTTATCTACTCTCTCTAACAAGGCTTTCTTGGCCAAAAGAAGCGCGCCATCGGAGGTTCCGCCTATACCGACACCGACAAAAAAAGGCGGACAAGCCCCTGGCCCGGCATCTTTAACCGCTTCCACAACGAAACGGAAAATATCTTCCTGACAAACTGTGGGATTAAACATCTTCAGCCTTGACTTATTCTCCGAACCAAAGCCTTTTGGGAAAACAGTTATTTTCAGCCCGCGCCTTTTAACAAACTCAAGATGAATAATCTCCGGGTTTATTCCGATACGGTCGGAAAAAGGTTCGATAGTCGAAGCGCGAAACCCTTCCTTTTTATAGGCCTTGATAATTCCCCGGTTAATTGACGTTATTACGCAAAAATCAACTTCTATATCCCGGCCTACTTCCAGAAATACAATCGGCAAACCTGTATCCTGACAAATGGCGTATTTCTTGGCAACCGCATCTTTCGCGTTCTCTAAAATAACTCCTAAAGCGCTCTTTGGCCCTTTAGCCTTTTCACTTAAATAAGCCCTCTTAATAAGCCGTAAGACATCCTGTCTTAAGACGGTATTAGCATCCCGCGCGAGCTCATATACTACCTTCTCGAAATCAACCTTCTTCATTGTTTCACTTTACACCTAATAAACTGTGAATTTGAGGTATAATTTTTACATTAGGTATATACTTCTTAGCCAGATTGAGAAAATACACAGCTTTATCCTGTAAAATACTTTCATAGGGATGCTCCGGCTGAATTATAAAGAATACTTTATCACAGATATCTCTTATTAGGCAAGCAGCCCTGATTACTTCCTTATCGTTGGAATTAGCCGTGATTACTACTTTCACAAAGACTTCGCTCTCTAAGGCATACCTCAGGAATTTGGCATGGGCGCGGAAATAATCTTTATTAGCGCAGGATGACGGCAGTTTGAAATCCATGGAGACAATATCAACATATTCTACCACCCGCCTTAAATTCTCGTAAAGAATCCCGTTTGTCTCAAGATAAATAAGTTTATTGTTATCTTTTATAAGCGGCAAAAGGCTTTGCAAAAAATCTGTTTGAAGAAGCGGCTCTCCGCCGGTTAATGATAGGGAGTGATAATTATCATATGAATGCAACAAAGAGACCATCTGCCAAAGGCTTATTTCTTCAAAATACTCGTGTTTTGTATCGCAAAAAGAACAGTCGCAATTACACCCGTGAAAACGCACGAATACCTGTGGCACTCCCAGATAAATGCCCTCTCCCTGAATACTCTTAAATATCTCGGTAACCTTCGCCTTCATCTTTACTTAAAAGTAGCGAGAAAAATATCTCTACTCTATGCTCTATGCTTTTTAAGAAGGGGATCTAACAAACCCAACTCTTCAAAAGCTTTTATCCTATAGCGACAGCTATCACATTCACAACAAGGATATTTATTGCCTTGATAACAAGACCAGGTATACTGCAAAGGAACGGATAATTTCCTTGCTGTGTTTACTATCTCTTTTTTGCTCTTGTTGATAAAAGGCGTAACAATTTCTATGTTTTTGCCTGCGATACCGGAACAAATCGCCTTTTCCATGTGATCGATAAAACCCGGCCGGCAGTCCGGATATCCCGAATAATCCGCCACGTGCGCGCCGATAAAAATCTTTTCCGCCCCGATGCTTTCAGCAAACGAAGCGGCATAGCTTAGAAAAATAATATTCCGGCCGGACACATAAGTAATCGGTATATCCTTACTGGATAAATTTCTGCCGCGCGGGACCACAATATCTCTACGCGTAAGAGCCGATTTTACCCAAGGCAAAGATATTTTAACCACATAATAACAAATTTTGTTTAATAAGGCGATATGTTTTGCGGCGCGTATCTCTTTTTTATGACGCTGGCCATAATCAAATATTAGCGCGTTAAGAGTGCACTTCTCTTGTTTTGCCAAGTAGAGTGTCGTTACCGAATCAATACCGCCAGAAAGAAGTACTACCGCTTTTTTCCCGGACGATATACGGCGCATGAATTCTCCTGTTCCCAGACAGACACTTCCCACAATCTTAATCGCATAGTTTTATTAATCGCGGTGAATTCCTTCAATTTCTTATTAAGCTCTCTATATATGTGCTGGGCGATTACTTCCGATGTTGTATTATTCTTCTTAAAAAAGGGCATATCATTAAGCAGCTTGTGATCTAAGCTTGAGATGGTTTCATTTAAAAGACTTTTTAAATCCTTAAAATCAATAACCAGCCCGCGGTAATCAAGCCTGTTAGCACAAACAGAGGCGACAACCTTCCAGTTATGGCCGTGGAGCGATTCGCATTTGCCCTTATATCTTTCGAGATAATGGGCGGCGCAAAAATTAGAAGCCACTCTTATTTCAAACATGCCATCCTTTTCCCGATTGATTTAAGTTTTTTCATCACAAATAAGTTTTGTCCCAAATCCGAGATTTAGATATTAACCAGCTTGGGTTTAATCTCACGCCTTAGAAATATCTTCGCCAATTTCATAAATCCCGCCGGCTCATCAGTAACAAAAAATTCTTCCTTTGAAAGATTGCCTTTCGCGCGGCGGATATTATTATCTTCCAACATTTCCTTTGTCCGCCGGGCTACTTCTTTAGCGGAATCAACCAGATAAACCCCTTTAAGATAACGCTCAATCGCGCCCTTAAGAAGAGGATAATGTGTACAACCTAATATTAAGGTATCAATTTTTCCCTTCATATCCTTCAAATACATCTCCACTACGTCATCAACAATTTTTCCTTGCGTAATCCCTTCTTCTACTAGGGGAACGAATAGAGGGCACTCTTTGGAATATACGGCGATAGATCTGTTTTTTCGCGAGACCTGTCTCTGATAACTTTTGCTTCTTATAGTAGAG
>JBDRDG010000181.1:0-3069 GCA_043821045.1 Candidatus Omnitrophota bacterium
AGAGCAGTGGAATAGAGAAGGTAAATATAAACGATCCGTAAATTCCTTTAGACAAAAGGATAAACGGGATAATTATCGCGCTTAGTGAAACTGCCATTCTAACCGCTAGGCGCATATTTATATTATATCCCGTAAATTAATTTTTAGAAGGGCAATGGAAAGTTTTTCTTTTCGGTCTCTATCGCTTTTCGTGGAATGGATTTAAACTTTTTGCCGTTGCCAGCGGTTATAATCCTGCGGGCTCAATACTATCATGGTATAATAAAAATAGTGATATTGTCTCTTTCGAATCTTTTTAGTAAGATTATTATAGGGTTATTGAAACTTAAGTGCCGGGGGTATGGAGTGTAAGGGAAAAAGCAGAAGTATAATTCAACGCTTGGTTTATCTGTTGATCCTTGCCGTTATCTGCGGTGTTATTGTGGTAGCTTCTACTTTTGGCTGGCGTTTTTGGGTAAGAGAGAATGTAATGCCGAAGATGAAGAACAAAGATTTATCCGCCAATTTAGAAAAACATGTTTTCTGTCTGGCCCATAAAATAGGTGACCGCACTGTTTTTGACTACGACAAATTACGTAAGGCTCAGGCTTACATCGAAAAGCAGTTTGTCTCTTTCGGTTATAGCATAGAATCCCAGAATTACAATGTTTACGGTAAGGAGGTCAGCAATATTATCGTTACCAAGAGAGGCGTAAGTAAGCCGGAAAAGATAATAATCATCGGCGCTCATTATGACAGCTGTGCTAACCCCGGGGCCGATGATAATGCCAGTGCTGTCGCGGGATTGTTAGAAATAGCGAGAATATTATCTAACAAACAGACTGACAAAACTATAGAATTTATAGCTTTTGTTAATGAAGAGCCGCCCTTCTTTCGAACCGCCAATATGGGCAGCAAAGTCTACGCAAAAGCGGCTAAAGAAAAAAAAGAAGATATCGCGGCGGTAATTATCTTAGAGATGATTGGCTATTATAGCGATAAGGCGAATTCACAAAAATATCCTCCTTTCCTGGGGCCGTTTTATCCCAATAAGGGAAATTTCATCGCTGTCGTGGGAAATTTTTCCTGCCGCTGGCTTGTGAAGAAAGTCGTTGTCCTTTTTAAGAAGGCCACTCGCTTTCCTGTTGAGTCACTTGTTACTTTTGAGTTTGTTCCCGGCGTGGACTTTTCCGACCACTGGTCGTTCTGGCAGGAAGGATATCCGGCGGTGATGATTACCGATACCGCCTTTTACCGCAACCCTAATTATCACACCCTTTCCGATACTTACGATACCTTGGATTACCATCGTATGGCCGAGGTTATCAGTGGCATGAGCATAGTGTTGGAACGAATCGCGGAGTAAATGTTTGAGGGGTTTTTTATCCTTTGAAAAAATGTATTAACAGCAATATAATAAAATAAAGATAGTTTATTGGTCGCAATACTTTAAACGAAAGGAGTTGAATATGAACAAGGAAAATCGCGTGGAATTTCAGGACGGGAATACAGTGATTAAGAGAGTGATCGACTTGTTTTTAAAGAATCCAAATTTACAGGCGGGTTCTTTTGTTTTTATCGTTGTGCTTATCTTTTTCTTTCTGGTGTGGATATGGCTGTTTTGTAGGATTGAGCTGCAGAAAGGAGAGATGGCCGTATTGATTAAAAATACCGGTAAAGCCCTGCCTTCCGGTGAGATTATCGCTACATCCTCTAGTACTAAAGGGATACAGCTTGACGTTCTTTCCGAAGGGCGCTATTTTAAGAATCCTTATGTCTGGGCCTGGCGGGTTCATAAACTTACCGATATCCCCGCCGGTAAGCTGGGGATAAAGATGCGTTTATTCGGTGATGATTTGCCTGCCGGTAAGATTATCGCCAGCGACGGATATAAAGGTATTATGGCGGAAGTTTTAAGGCCGGGACGTTACCGTATTAATCCTTACGCTTACAGAGTAAAAATATTTGACGCCGTAAATATCCGCCCCGGCCATGTCGGCATAGTAACCTCTTTAGTCGGTGACGATATCCTTTCCGGCAAGCCGGAGAGTGTAAACTCTTTTCTCGTAAAGGAAAACGAAAAGGGCGTTCAGCCGCGAGTTTTAGATCCCGGTACGTATTACTTAAATCCTTATGTTTACAGCGTAACCGAGGTCGATTTAAGAAGCCAGCGTTTTCAGATTAGCGGCAGCGAGGCGATTATATTCTTTTCCATGGACGGTTTTGAGATTACCGTGGAAGGGACTATCGAGTGGGCGATTGACCGTGAGAAAGTCGCATGGGTAACACACCGTATAGGTGATTTGGAGGACATACAGAAAAAGATTATAATGCCCCACGTGAGAGGGTTTATGCGTATAGAGGGGTCAAAAAAACCGGCGGTTGAGTATATTCTGGGAGAGACCCGCAAACAATTTCAGGATAACCTTTTCGTCCATCTTCAAAAACAGTGCTCACAACGCGGCATCAGTATCAAATCTACTTTGATACGCAATATCCAGCCGCCCGATGAAATCGCCACGATTAAAAGAGACCGGGAAGTAGCAGTGCAGAACCGCAATAAATATGGACAGCAGATGGAAGAGGCGCGGTCAAAAGCCGAGCTGGTTAAACAGGAGATGTTAGCGGAACAGAAGAAAGAAAAAGTCGCTCAAGAGACTAAAAAGATAAAAGCGGTCATCGAGGCGGATAAGGATAAGGCGGTAGCGCTTACTGAGGCAAGTAAACGCGGTGAAGTAGCGGAGTTGCAAAACGAAGCTGCCGATTTTGAAGTTGAGGCGGTAATCAGCAGGGGAAAAGCCAGCCGCGATGTTATTGATTTTAATAATAAGGCCGAAGCGGAAGTATTAAAGAAACAGGCTGAGGCATTTAGAGGCGGAGACAATCTCGCCCGCTATCAGTACATAAAGAAGATTTCGTCACGGATTAATACTATTCTTGGTGATGAGGACGGCCCTTTGGGCAGTCTTTTAGGCACTATTACCGAAAATAAATCTAAATAAGAAAGGAGTGTTGTGTAATGAAAGGAGAGTTGTGTAATGAAAGGAGAGTTGTGTAATGAAAGGAGAGTATATCATGATAAAAAAATTA
>JBDRDG010000182.1:0-2482 GCA_043821045.1 Candidatus Omnitrophota bacterium
CACCTAAGGGCTCTTGTCGCGGATGGAAGCGTGGTCGGGGGACAAGTTGCTTGGCGCGTAGCGGATGTAGGAAACCGCGGGCTTTCCCGCGTTCCTCTGGTTATTTATATAATGGTGTTGCGGGATCCCGGTATTTCGAGATAGCTCGCGGAGCTTCATATAACTAGGGTAAAGAATAATAATCAAATGGTTTAAAGAAGAATGTTTTAAAATGATAAGAGATAAACGGCGTATTTATAAGCGGGTTCTTTTGAACAACGAAGCGAAACTTTCGCGATTAGAAGGACCCGGGGAAACTAACGTGTCCATTGTCGATATAAGTATGGGCGGTGTCAGGGTTATTATGCCGATGCTGCCGCCGCGAGTGGATAGTCTGGTGAAGATAAAAATGATTATGCAAGATAAAGAGGTTAGCTGTCTGGGAGCGGTTAGGTGGGGAATGGTTATGCGTATGGGTATGGGTAGTCTTAAGATGTTCGATGTCGGTATTGAGTTTAAGGATATAGCCGAGGAAGAAAGAAAGATTATCGCCGCGACAATCGAAGCGGTTTCCAGCCGGCAAAGGCAAAGAAATTAGCCAGGCGCGCAAAGCCGCGCCGGGAAAATCTAAAACAGGAAAGAACACTTGCAAGGAAAGACAAAGGTAAGATTTGCCCCTTCCCCCACGGGGTTTTTGCATATTGGCAGCGCCCGAACCGCCCTTTTTAACTGGCTCTTTTCTAAGAAATACAAAGCGGCCTTTCTTTTACGCATAGAAGATACCGATACAAAACGTTCCCGCCAAGAGTTTCTCGATGAGATTTTAGAGTCGTTGACCTGGCTCGGTTTATTCTGGGATGAGACCTGCCGGCAATCAGAGAGGCTTAACCTCTATCGCCAATACGCCGATAAGCTTGTTGATGAGGAGAAAGCTTACAAAGAGGACGGGGCGGTAATTTTTCCTTATGAATACGAAAAAATAATCTTTAACGATTCGATCCGCGGCGACATCGAATTTAACGAATTGCCCAAAGATAGCGAAGTTTTGATTAAATCGGACGGAACACCTACATATAATTTTGCCTGTTGTGTCGATGACGCGCTTTTGGGGATAACCCACGTTATAAGAGGCGACGACCATATCGCCAATACGCCGAAACAGATCCTTATTTTAAAAGCCTTGGGATTTGCGCCGCCGCAATTCGCCCATCTTCCCATGATCCTTTCTCAAGAGGGCGGAAAATTATCCAAACGTTTCGCGGCCACGGCGATACGAGATTACCGAAACCAGGGATATTTAGCAAAAGCCGTCGCCAACTATCTTCTTCTTCTTGGCTGGTCGCCGGGCGATGACCGCGAGATTATATCGCTTAAAGAAGCGTGTGAAATTTTCGAAATAAAAAATGTCAGTAAAACTGCCGCGGCCTTTTCCCTCCAACGGCTGGAGTGGATCAATTCCGAGTATATTAAACGTGAACCTTTGGATACAATATGCGAAGAAGTGGAGATTTACGCCAAGAAAAACGGTTTGTGCGATGAAGGGATAGAAAAGGAGTATTTAAGAAAGGTGGTGGAATTATTTAAAACGCGGACGCCGAAATTGTCCGATTTTTTTATGAGAAGCCAGGCGTATTTTTCCGATCAGTTTATATATGACGATGACACAAAAGATGTTTTACAGAGAGATTTATCTAAAGACATCGCCCTTTTAAAAGAGGAGTTGGCCGGGCTCGATCCTTTTGTCCACGATATTATTGAGGGAGCTTTCCGTCGCTTTGCCGAAGGCGCCGGTCTTAAGGCGCGCGATTTAGTTCATCCCGTGCGCGTGGCGCTTACCGGAAAGAAAGTCGGGCCGGGTTTATTTGAAACAATGGAGGTTTTGGGAAAAGAGCGGGTTGTTCAACGCCTCGGCCGTCTGCTCGACTATTGGCAGGCAGAAAGCCGCGGCCGGTAGTATCCCGGCAGTATGTTAAAGAAAGGTCTTATTTACCCGGTTTAAGATATATCGACAAATCTTGCCTAATAAATATGTTTCTACTCGCGCTAAACATCTCACCAAGAATCAGCCATGCCGCTAAAGTATTTTTGTCATGTTTTTTTATTTTAACATATAACTTTAGCGCCGTTACAGGTTCGGCTTACAGTCAGAAGGCAAAAGAGGAGGTGTGCATAAGAGATTTCTGTTTTAGCGTAGAGATAGCTAAAACAACGAGCGAGCGGGCACGCGGGCTTATGTTCAGAGAGAGACTTGCTAAAGAAACCGGTATGTATTTTTTATTTGAAGAGGAAGGTTACTATCCTTTCTGGATGAAAAACACGCTTATCCCCTTGGATATAGTCTGGATAAATAAAGAGAGCGAAATCGTAGTAATCAAAAAAGACCTTCGACCCTGCCGCGAGGACGTATGTCCGACTATAGAACCGGACGGCAAAGCGATGTATGTATTAGAGATAAACGGCGGTATGGCCGATGAAATCGGCGCTGCTTTGGGTGACAAAGCAT
>JBDRDG010000183.1:0-16489 GCA_043821045.1 Candidatus Omnitrophota bacterium
AGACAGCTTTCTTTGAAAGAGAGCCGGAATTCTTTATTGATAATAATGAAATATTAGCTGACGTTCTCACGCTTTATTTTACTGATTATGAGCCGGTTTCTTGTTTTGTCGCGATGGTTCAAGAAAAAACCGTTGGCTATATTATCGGGACAAGAGACGTTTCAATGATGAAAAAGATATTTTTCAGGAAGATTTTGAGTAAATTTATTGTAAGGTTAATCCGCGGACGCGTATTCTTTAAGAAAAGATTCTTGCTGTTTAGTCTGAATGTTCTGCGCAGCGTATTAAGAGGAGAATTCGCCGCCCCTGATTTCTCAGGGGAATATCCGGCAACGCTGCATATTAATATTGACAAAAATTTTAGAAACCGCGGTTTGGGTAGCAGGCTTATAACAATGTATCTCGCTTATCTTAAAGAGAATATGGTAAAAGGAGTGCATTTCGGGACAATGTCTAATGGGGCGAAGGAATTCTTTCTTAAATCCGAATTCTCAATATTATACGAGACTAAACGCACGTGGCCGCGGTATTACTTCAAGAAAGATATGCCGTATTATATTTTTGGGAAGGTTTTGTAATAGATAGGATAGTATGTGATAATGAACTCAAACGGTTTTAAGGTTGTATTAATTATATCAATCGTTTCGTTTTGTCCTTTTCTGTTTACGAGCCATATTCTTCCTCAAGAAAAGGCGGATTTCTTGAAAGATTACAATAGGCTAGAATTTAATCCTAATGACCGCATCCTTATTCTTGCGCCCCATCCCGATGATGAAGTCTTAGGCTGCGGCGGTGTTATCCAGAGAGCGGAGAAATTAAACCTGCCGCTTAAAATTGTTTTTCTTACTTACGGCGATAATAACCAGTGGTCTTTTATTGTCTATCGTAAGAGGCCGGTAATAATGCCGAAAGCGGTTCAAAAAATGGGTTTGTTTCGCCATGATGAGGCAGTTGATGCGGCTCGAGCCTTGGGCCTCTCGCCGGATAATTTAACATTTCTTGGATATCCTGATTTTCGAACCTTAGAGATTTGGTATTCTCATTGGGGAAGCCAACCGCCGGCAAGGAGCATGTTGACGGATGTAAGGGCGGTTCCTTATGAAAATGCCTACCGGCCGGGAGCGCCTTATAAAGCAGATGAAATATTGAAAGATATAAAGGCGCTTATGCGTGAATTTAAACCAACAAGAATATTTGTTTCCCATCCATTAGATCATAATCCCGACCATAGATCGCTATATCTTTTTACCCGGATAGCTTTATGGGATTTAGAAAAAGAGGTGACGGCAAAAGTTTATCCCTATCTTATTCATTTTAAGAAGTGGCCTCAACCTTATGGGTATCTTCCCGGAAATCCCTTAACGCCGCCGGCGTTATTAGCCGAAAAGATATCTTGGGACAATCTGTCTCTAAACCAAGAAGAAATTATCGCTAATTATAACGCGATTAAAAAACACCGCTCGCAGTATAATTCAAGCGCAAAATATCTTTTGTCGTTTATAAGGCATAATGAGTTGTTTGGAGATTTTCCCGCCGTAATATTGAAAACTAAAGATTATAGTATTCCTATTGTTTCCAACAGGAACGCATATTTAAAAGAATTGCCGGAAGAGTTGATTAACGAGGAGCGCGCCGAATTTGTTGGCGTCGAAGAGGAGTTTATATCTATTGTCAATGCTACACTTGTCTTTAAACTAAAATTATCGCGTCCTCTTGGCGAGGCGACTGGTGTTTCATTGTATTTATTCGGTTATAAAAGCGAGGTATTTTTTTCTTCTATGCCTAAGATTCATATTAAGTTCGGGGTGATTGATCATAAAATCTTTGATCAGGATAAAAATCTTCCTTTAGAGGTTATTCAGATAGAGCGTAAACCCAGAGAAATTACTCTACGTATTCCTTTAGGGATTTTAGGTAATCCCGATCGCATATTGACAAGCGCGCGGACTTATGCCGGAATGATCCCTTTAGACTGGGTCGCCTGGAGGGTAGTGCGATTGGCGGATTAGAATAAGGAATTATTTACGCGAAAATTTATATGCGGTTATAAGACAGTATTGTTAAATGTTTCAGTTCCCTTATAAGGACGCGAAATGAAAAAGTTTGACTATATAATTGGCGGTATTTCTCTTTTGGCGTTTTTTATCTTACTGGCCCAGCTTAGTTCTTATTTCGATAGATTTTCGCGCCTGTTTAGAATGGTAAATATAAGTATCCTCGCCATATTCGTATTTGATGTCTTGTTAAGGGCAATTTTAAGCAAGAATAAGGCAGTCCATATAAAGAACAATTTTATTGATTTTATAGTTTTTGTGCCTTTCGTCCAGTTCATCAAAGGTTTTAATTATTCAGATTTTTCCGTGATTGTCTGGCAAATCGTGATTATAGCTATGTTAGTTTCGCGGGTAAGAAAAGTGAATAAATTCGTTAACCTCCTGAGTTTACGTCCGGCCCAGCTCATGATCGCGAGCTTCGCTTTTGTTATTCTTAGCGGTACAATACTGTTGATGCTTCCTATGGCAGCGGGAAGCGGGGTAAAAACGCCGTTTATCGACGCTTTATTCACGGCGACTTCCGCCACCTGTGTCACAGGATTGATCGTTAAAGATACGGCCTCTTATTACAGCCTTTTCGGCCAGATGGTAATTTTGAGTCTTATCCAGATCGGCGGATTAGGAATCATGACTTTTTCCGTATCGCTTTCTTTGTTTATGAAAAAACAAATTCAGGTGCGGCAGCAAATCGTCATGAAAGATGTTTTAGATCAGGATGTTATCTCCACGGTAAAAAGCTTCATTTTGTTCATAGTGAAAATGACTTTTATGATTGAACTGGCTGGGGCGGTTTTGTTATTCAGCCTTTGGCGGGAGAAATTCATGGACAGTTTTACAGCCGCTTATCACGCTGTTTTTCATTCTATCTCCGCTTTTTGTAACGCCGGTTTTTCCACCTTTAGCGACAGCCTTATGAGATTTTCCGGCGACGGCTTAACAAATTCTGTTATTTCTTTGCTTATCATTGTCGGCGGCCTGGGGTTTATCGTTATACGTGAACTGTTTGATCAACTTAAGAATAAGTTCATCCATAGAATGAAAAAACCTTTGTTTTTCCGGGTTCAAACCAAGATTGTTCTCGGCGTAAGTTTACTGCTCATTGTTTTAGGCTCGGTTGTAATTTATTTAATGGAAAAAGAAAAGGCATTGAGTTTATTGCCGGTTAAGAGTAAAATATTGATTTCTCTATTTCAGTCAGTTACGACAAGAACAGCGGGATTTAACACCGTTGACCTTTCAACTTTCTCGTTTTCGACTTTACTGTTCATGATGATTCTTATGTTTATCGGCGGTTCGCCCGGTTCAACCGCCGGCGGGGTAAAAACTACTACTATTTCAGTCTTGTGGGCTACGCTTAAAAGCAGTTTTAATCAGAAAGAAAATGTCGAACTGTCCAGGCGTACCCTGCCCAATGAAACGGTGCAAAAAGCTATAACTATTTTTGTCTTTTCACTGTTTATCGTGGGGGTATTTGCTTCGCTTCTATTGTATTTTGAACAAAAAGAGGTAGGCAGCGTGTTGTTTGAAACCGTCAGCGCTTTCGGGACCGTCGGGTTATCAACGGGGATAACGCCCAATTTAACGCTGGAAGGTAAAATCCTTATAAGTTTGTTGATGTTTGTCGGACGAATCGGCCCGCTCACTTTGGCCTACGCTATTATAAGACATCGACCTTCGGCCAGATACAGGTACGCCGAAGAGCGGGTTATGATCGGGTAAAATGTTTTAAGGAGGAATGGTTATGCGTCATGTCGCGGTAATCGGATTAGGTAATTTCGGAAGGACCGTTGCCAAGAGCCTTACGGAAAAAGGCGCTTATGTAATAGCTATTGACCAGAACGCCGAGCGTATTGAAGAGATAAAAAGTTCGGTCTCACTGGCCGTAGCCCTAAACGCGATTGATAAGAACGCTTTGAAATCAGTTAATATTGATGAGGTTGACGTGGCCATAGTTTGTTTCGGCGAGGACGTGGAAGCGAACATATTAACGACATTCTTGCTTAAGAAGATGGGCGTAAAAAAGATATGGGCGCGGGCAATAAACTCGTTGCAGCAGGAGATTCTAAAAACTATGGAAATAGATCAGGTTATTAACCTTGAGGCGGAGATGGGAAAAATTGTCGCCAGCAGTTTAGTTTCAACCAATCTAATGAAACATATCCCTCTTTCGCCCGGCCATAGTATCGCCGAGGTAAAGATACCGGCGGGATTTATCGGCAAGACAATAAGGCAGATAAAGCCGCGCGATAATTTTAACGTTAATATCGTCGCGATTAAAAAGAAGGTTCCGGCGATAAACGATGCGGGAGAAAGAATCTTTGAGGAGTATGTTGAGGATGTGCCGCCGCCGGATATACCGTTTGAGGAGGAAGATATTCTTCTCGTGGTCGGTAGCGACGAAAATATTAGGAAAATTTCAGATAAGTAGGTAATAGTATGTTCAGCCATTTGCTCAAAGTCTCATTGATATTTATTGCCGCCTCTTTAGCCGCTTTTTACGGGTTAATATTGCGGTTCAATGTTAATCCAACAACATTTCTTTTATATTCCATAATTTTCTTATTAGCATTAATCTGCCTTTTCTATATAACTAGACGGGCGACCATTTTTTACCGAAATCTTATAAGGGCATTAAGGATGCTTATCGCGGGAAATTATGAGGTTGATTTTAAAACAGACAGGTTTTTTAAAGATGAGATCACAGCTTTAACCCAGCTGATTAAGAAATTTCTGGAACAGTTAAGGATATACGATAAATTACGCGTTGATAAGATATCATTGATTGCCCGGGCGTTAAATTTGCTCTATAACAGCACAAAAGACGCCGTTGTTCTTGTTGACATGGAGAAGAATATTTTTAAATTTAACCCGTCTGCCCGCTTGGCTTTTGATGTTGAGCAGGAAACATTTACTTTTGATTCGATAAGAACACAAAAGGAAAACCGCCGGCTGCTTCATCTATTTTTTGACGCCGCTATGAGGAAAAAGATGACGCAGGAAGGGACGGTAACGGTGAAACTGCCGGTTCAAAATATTGAGAAAGAGGTAAGTGTAAAAATGATTCCGCTTAAGGACAAAGACGAAAGAGTTAAACTTCTTTTTGCTTTTGTGTCATTAGCGTATAATAGCGAGGAAATTAGCGAAGAATGAATAGGAATGTTTATTTATCCTGATGCCAGAAAACCACGGGCATGCCCGTGGGGCTCCATTATATAAGCGGATGGGTATTAATTCGACTAAACGTTTCTCCGCGTTTCGTTTGAAGCTCGAGCCTAATTAAAGATTTAAAACGTGAGGCCAATGGAGATAGGATGAAAATGGATGTTGGTTCAATTTTTCATTTTACATCGGATGTTTAAATATTATGGAGGTGGTTGATTATGGCGCGGTCTATTAGACGATTATCGAAGACAGCCGGTCTAGTCCCCGGCACGCTTGTTCATGTGGGAGAAAAGAGATCGGAGAAGGTTCATATTACGATAATTGATTATGATGAGAGTAGTTTTCATGAAAAAGAGATAAAGAATATAGAAGAGTGTTTCCCTTACAAAGATTCTCCCACGGTAACTTGGATTAATATCGACGGTATCCATAACGTTGAGATTATAGAGAAAATCGGCAGGCGCTTTCAGCTTCACTCTCTGGTTTTAGAAGATATACTTGATACCGATCAGCGTCCCAAAATGGAAGATCTCGACAGCCATATATTTGTCGTCTTTAAAATGCTGATGATTGACGGTAAACATGGTGAAATAAAGACCGAACAGGTAAGTTTACTTCTTGGAGCAAACTTTGTGATTTCTTTTCAGGAGAACCAGGGCGATGTTTTTGATCCCATCCGCGAGCGTATTAGAAACAACAAAGGCAGGATACGAAAGATGGCGGCTGATTACCTCGCTTACAGTTTATTAGATACTATCGTTGACAGTTATTATGTAATCATGGAAAGCATGGGAGAAAAAATAGAAGTTATCGAGGATGAGCTGATAAAGAATCCGACACCGCAGATACTGCAGACGATTCATAATTTAAAGAGGGACACACTATACCTGCGTCGCTCAGTCTGGCCTTTACGGGAAGTGGTTAACCGCATGGAGCGGGGGGAGTCGGAATTAATAAAAGAAACAACACATATATTTTTAAGAGATGTCTACGACCATACTGTCCAGGTGATTGATACCATCGAGACATTTAGGGATATCGTGTCGGGTATGCTCGATATATATTTATCCAGTTTGAGCCATAAAATGAACGAGGTGATGAAAGTATTGACTATTATCGCAACTATTTTTATACCGCTTACTTTTGTCGCCGGCATTTACGGCATGAATTTTAATCCCGCTGTTTCACGCTGGAACATGCCCGAGCTTAACTGGGAGTTCGGTTATATCGCGGTTTGGTTAGTCATGCTTTCTGTCGCCGCCGTGATGATTGTTTATTTTAAACGTAAAAAGTGGCTCTAGGGTAATAATAGGAAAAAGAATGTTGTCGAAGAAAAAACGGGTTTTAATCGTTTCAATAACTTTTTTTATCTTGTCGGTTGTCTTAGCAATGTATTATTTTCTTTTTACATCAAAGGGGTCGGTCGTTATCGCCAATAAGGTGCTGTCTAAATATGCCGCGCTTTCCGATATCAATATTGATAAGGTCAAGGGAAGTGTCGGGCAATCTGTGACTTATGAAGATATGGTTATTAGAAACTTGAATTTCTTGCCGCGAGACAACACTCTAAAAATTGGAAAGATTGATATTTCGGTATCTGATTTTAATACGGCATCTTTAAACGTGAAGGTGCATAATGCTACCTTGAAAATACCCGGTTTTGACACCATCTTTTTCTATGGAACTTTTCAAGATAAGATTTTCGATATTCATATATACTCTAAGAATTTTACCCTTGGCGCTGTTCTCGCCTTATTTAAACCGCGAGGAGACTTAAGAAAGATATCCGGCCATGTAAGCGATTTTGACGTTGCTATTAAGGGTAAATTGTCAAATCCCGTTTTGACCGGTTCGTTTGATATCAAAGATTTAGTTTTTAAAGATGTCTCTTTAGTGAACTGCCCGGTAAAATTTGATTTGAAAACGGAAGACATATTTGATAACTTTAAAATGTCCGGTAATCTCTTGTTGGCGGAAGGGGCAATATCGGCGTCGAGAACAGCCATGGTTGCGTTGGCGGAGAGTAAAATTAATTTTGACGGCGATTTTAAGAATCCCTCGTTTAATATAAAAGGGGCGTCTTACGTTGATGGGACAAAAATAGATATCGTTTTCAAAGGAACATTCGCTAAGCCCGATTTAAAATTAACATCACAGCCGCCATTCGGGCAAGACCACCTTTTGATAATGTTGGCGACTAATAGAAGCTGGAAAGGAGCCGAGGGTTTATTGAACCAGAAGCCGATATCGGCTGATTTAGCGAAAGATTTTTTGGATTACTTTCTTTTTTCCGGCAGCGGCAGTAAATTAGCCCAGCGTTTGGGGGTAAGTGACCTGTCGGTATCTTTTGATAAAAATATAAAAGGCCTTGGAGTTAAAAAGACTGTGACCGATAAGTTTGGCGCCAGCTATGAAATCCAACAGTCACAAATAAAAGATAAAAATGGCACGCTTACTCAGAAAGTAGGCGGGGAATACAAAGTCACCGATAGTATTTCTGTCGGCGCAGAGAAAGAGATAAAACAAGAGAGTAAAAATCAGGAACCAAAAGATAAACAAGAGGCCGATAACAAAGTTATGTTAAAATTCAAGAAAGAATTCTGACGACAGGACAATTTATAGCGTATTTTGTCTGCATAGAGCATAGCGCATAGGGCATAGAGTTAAAATAACCAAGATACAAGAAACAATAACCAAACAATGACCGAATTACAATAACCAAACAGAATTTTGATGCTCGATACTCGTTTGTCTAGAATTTTTATCCGGAATAGAGGCTCCATGATCAAGTAACGATAATTCAGCATCGAGAATCTAGGATTAAAAGAATAGTGATTGGAATTTGTTTGTATCTTGTTTCTTGGTTATTTAAACTTCAATAATTTTGATAATGCGATTAATTTAAATGGGGGTGGCGATGAATAAGAAATGGATATTAGTTGTAGCGGCGTTATTTATCTTGGTTGTTTTCGCTGTTCAGAACTACGAAGTCGTGAAGGTTAAATTCTTGTTCTGGTCATTTGCTACCAGCCGGGCGATTATTATATTTTCATCTTTGCTTATTGGTTTTATAATAGGTATGGCGGTTAGCCGCATGAGGAGAAACTAAGAAGAGGAACGTTCCTTATCTAGTAGCAGGTATCAGGCAACACGATCATGGCATAAATTTTGCGTTTTAATATGTAATTTTGATGCTTCGATTGTACTCAGTATTTCTTCGGCAAGCTCAGGATTCCTCGAAGGATCCCGAGTGAGTTGTAGTGAGCGAAGTCGAACTAAGTCGAAGGAATTCCCCGCACCGTAAATTTTGTATATAGCGGGGTCCCGAAAATACGGGATGTCCTGAGTAAAGTCGAAGGATTGATATTTGCATTTTGATTTTTGATTTGACAGAAAGAATAGTTAATTAGCTCGGATGAGTGTAAGATTTTTGACAGTACGGGCAGAGGCCATTAGAAACAGGTAAACATGAGCGAACAAATATCGGTAAATCAGGTTACAGATAATACCAAGCAAATCTATAAAATTACATTAGCCGGCCTGGCGGTAAACTTTATCTTAACAGTTGTTAAATTTATCCTTGGTGTTTTAGGAAATAGCCAGGCCCTTGTCGCTGACGCCATTCACTCTTTCTCTGATTTAGGCACGGATTTTGCCGTTATCATTGGGGCGCGTTACTGGACGATGCCGGCTGATGATGATCACCCTTACGGCCACAGGCGCATAGAGTCTTTTGTCACCGCTGCTATCGGCATGGTTCTTATTGTTGTGGCGATAAAAATCGGTTATGGTGCTCTTATAACAATACGTGATAGCGATATACAACAGCCTGGCTGGGTCGCTTTTATCGGCGCTATATTGTCGATAATCATCAAGGAAATCCTGTACCGCTGGACGATAAAGCATGGTAAACGAGTGAAATCGTCGGCGGTTATCGCTAACGCGTGGCATCACCGTTCAGACGCTTTTAGTTCTTTCCCTGTCGCTCTTGCCGTTTTTGCCGCGGCATTAAGCCCGCGCTGGTCGTTTCTTGACCGTGTCGGAGCTTTCGTCGTATCGCTTTTTATTTTGTATGTTGGTTTAAAGATTATGAAATCTGCCATATCAGAAGTTCTTGATATTGGCGCTTCCGAGAAGCATAAAGATATGATGCGTAGAATCATTCTTTCGACCGAGGGGGTTAAATCATTTCACGGCCTGCGCACGCGCAAGGTAGGTCCGGGATGGTACGTGGATGTACATGTTCAAGTTAATCCCCAAATAACCGTTAAGGAAGGCCATGATATTTCCGGGTCGGTAAAACGTAGTCTTATGGGAAACGGCCCTGATGTGCTGGATGTTATCATACATTTGGAACCATAGGATGACGTTTTATAAAACAGAGTAAATAAATTGCAACTATAGTGATGACCTGAGGAATGTGTGCTTTAAGGTCATGAGAATCAATGCAAAAATCAAAGGTCAAAATGCAAAATGACAAAGTAAAATTCAAAAAGCATTCAGTTTCGTAAAAGAAGCTACGCACGTAATATAACAGAGATGTGTTGACAATTAATCGTAAAACATCTAGGGAGTAAATCTAAAATTTGAAGCAATGCTATGCTAAACCCTAAATCCGAAACCCTAAACTCTAAACAAACTCAAAATGGATAAAACCCAAAGTTCAAAACGAAAACATTTCAATAAACATATCAATTTTAGTGATGTCGTTTTGGATTTAGGATTTGTGGTTTTGAATTTTCCCGCACCATTGATTAATCCTATAGAGCGGGATCCCGCAAGGCGGGAGTTTAGGATTTAGAGTTTAGGGTTTAGAGTTTAAATTCCTTAGGATTATTTTCATGTGCAGTGCATCTAGATTTGAAGTGTAAACACAACATTGTTATAGTACACTACGCACAATGCTTTTTGCATTTCGATCTGGCATTTTGATTTTTGCAGTTTGATTTTTGATTTGTTGCTAAAAGAATTGAAGCGATCTTATTCAATTCAGAACACTTTAAGTATTTTAGAAATAATCCTGTGAAAGGAGGGGGGGAATGGACTGGAAAATATTTCTCGCTACATTTGGAACGATATTTTTGGCTGAGCTTGCCGATAAAACTCAATTAGTGGGAATAAGTATGGCGGCAAAAACATCTAGGCCGCTAGTGGTTTTTATCGCTTCTGTGTTAGCTTACATGGTCGTAACTGCCGTCTCTGTTTATGTAGGTTTTCTTTTAAGTAAATATATAAAACCGGAAACCATACGTTACACGGGAGCGTTTTTATTTATTTTAATTGGACTTCTAATCCTTTTTGGTAAAATATAATATCGCCAGTCTATAAAATATAGAGCAAGTGTAATTAATAGTTATGCTTTATCAAATCATAAACTTTTTCCTTAAACGCCATCTTTTGACTAATCTTATCATGATTGTGGCCTTTATCTGCGGTATTTTCGCCTGGCAGTATATCCCCAAAGAGGATATGCCGGATATAACCTTTGATTCGCTGCGGATAAGGACAAATTATCCCGGCGCCGCGGCCGAAGAAGTTGAGTATTACGTTACCCGGCCGATTGAAGAAGCTGTCCGCGGATTGGAGGGAGTTTACCGGATTACCAGCAGCACATCTACCGGCACAAGCTCGGTTAGCGTGGAACTCTTGAAAGGTTTATCTAATAAAGACACGGTGATTAATGAGATAAAAAACGCCGTGCTTGATGTTGACCTGCCTGATGACGTTCTCGATGATCCGAGCGTGCGTGTGTTTAAAACATCTCATAGAGCTATCCTTGATGTCGGCATGATCCGTACTGACCGGCGTATCCTCGACGTTCAGTCACGCAAAGAATTGCAGAGCTACGCCCGCGCTCTTGAAAACCGCCTGCGCGGCATGCCCGAAGTAAACGACGTTAGCCTTTCAGGATACCTGGCGGAGGAGATTAAAATTAGCGCCTATCCGAATAAGTTTGTCGCGAAACAAATTCCCTTTAACACGGTTATGCGGACGGTAAAAAACAGCAGCGTGCGCCAGCCGGCCGGCATGATTGAAGATAAACATGAATCGCGTGTTACCATATACGATGAGCTCGATACGATAGAAGAGTTGCAGGCTTTAGGTGTTCAGGGCGGTTTTGAAGGGAATGTTATCCGCCTTAAAGAGGTAGCCGATATTTCCTACGGATTTGAGAAGACAAGGTCAATCACTAAAATAAACGGCCATGAAGGGATATTTATCAACGTGGTCAAAAGCGCTTCAACCGGTATTATTGACGCTGTTAGAGCGGTGAGCGCCGCTGTGTCTGATTTTGAAAAAAGTTACTGTGCCGGTACGCCGGTCAAAACCACTCTCCTTGATGACGAATCAGTCGATGTGCGTAACCGCCTGTCGATTGTCACTATAAACGCCATGATCGGTTTTTCCTTGATATTAATTACTCTTATTTTATTTCTAGATTTACGTTCAAGTATCTGGGTGGTCCTGGGGATACCTTTTACGTTTTGTTTTACCCTTATTGCCGCTTTCGGCATGGGGTATTCGATTAATAATGTGACTCTTGCCGCGGTCATCTTAGTAATGGGAATGGTGGTCGATGACGCTATCGTAGTGTCTGAGAATATCACGCGTCAGCGCCGTCTGGGGATGTCGGTTCATGAGGCGGCCTTAAAAGGCACGGCTTTTGTATTTTTGCCGGTCGTAGCCAGTATTCTTACTACCTGTATCGCTTTCGTGCCGCTTTTTTACTTTAGCGGCAGGTTCGGATATATGATGAAGTTCATGCCGCCGGTAATATTTCTCATGTTAGGCGCCAGTATGTTTGAGTCGTTAACTATTCTTCCCGGGCATATGACCTTATTCCATAAGAGCGATAAGAACGGTAAACCGCGCCATCACTGGTTTGATAAAGTTGAGGATCTTTATGAGAGGTTTTTACGTGTAGCGATTAGACGAAGCGGCCTTATTTTGTTTTCCTTTCTTATTTTAGTTATTTTTGCCGTTAGCCTCGCTTTAAGGATGAAGTTTGTTATGTTTCCTGATGAAGAGACAAGCGAGATTATGGTTAATGCCGAGGCTGGTGCCGGCATGAAACGCTATGACACCGCCCGTCTTTCCCAGCAGCTGGAAGATGTGCTAACACCTTATCTTGGCAAAGAAGTTGTCGGTTTTCGCAGCGAGATCGCCCGCAGCCGCAGAGGAGGGGCCGTGGAAGAAAACCGTCTGCGTATGCGTATCGAGATTTTACCGCGCGAGAAACGTGAAAAAAGCGCCGATCAACTTATCGCTGAGTGGGAGCCAGCTTTTAAGGCGGTTAAAGAGTTTAAGAAAATATTTTTTGCTAAAAGCTGGTTTGGCGCCTCCGGCGGCAGCCCGATCGAAGTGGTTGTTCAGGAGAATGACGATCATGTGCGCGCGGCAGTCGCTAATGATATCTCTTTGGCGATGAAGAATTACTCTGTCCTTGAGAACGTAGAGATTGATGAGCCGACGCTTACTCCCGAATACCGGATTACTTTTGACCGCGATAAGATTAAACGCCTGTCTATCGACCCGGCCGATGTGGCTTCAACCCTTCGCGCCGCATTGGAAGGAAGCATCCTTTATAATATAAGGCGTTCCGATGATGAGCTGCGCGTGCGCTTTACTACGATTGAAGAAGCCAAGGATGATATTAACAAGCTTCTTGAGATACCGGTAGAGAATAATAGCGGTTATCTTGTTCCCTTAAAAGAGATTGTTAAGGTTACGTTAACTACTACGCCTGATTACATATCGCGGGAGGATTTGAAGCGTACGACTGTTGTGTTTGCCGATATAAAAAAAGGGACAAAAAAGACCCCGCTTGAGATAGCCGAATATTTTGAAGGGGAAGTTTTTCCCGTTTTGACGTCGCGTTACCCTTCAGGCGTGATATCTTTTAGCGGCGAAGTTAAGGATACGCGCGAGTCGCAGGCCGACCTTGTCGCTTCGATAGTCGCCGTGCTTTTTCTCATATATATTGTTTTGGCGCTTCTTTTTAACTCTCTTGTAATGCCGTTTTTGATCATGCTTGCTATACCATTTGGCCTGGTAGGTATTATTTTTGCCTTCCGTTTGCACGGGATAGAGCTGTTTGGTTTCTTCACCAGTATCGGCGCTTTGGGCCTTGCCGGCGTAGTCGTAAATGATTCAATTATTATGCTGGTGCGTTTACGTGAAGGCTGGCTTGATAGTGAGGCGTTAGATATGCACGCGAAAATCGCCGCGGCAGCCAAGACCCGACTGCGCGCGGTTATTTTAACCACGGCTACTACCGTTGCCGGCATGCTTCCTACCGCCTACGGCCTTGCCGGTTATGACCCGATGCTGGCACATATGATGTTGGCTATGTCCTGGGGATTGATATTCGCTACTTTAATAACGTTGTTGCTTATGCCCTGTCTGTTTACTTTGACTAAGCGTTTTAGTCCCGGCCGGCCGAAAGCGGCTGCGTCGTTAATTTTAGCCATTTTATTAGTACTGCCGGTATCTTCTTTTAGCCGCACAGTTACCAATGAAGAGTTTATTACCACAGCCTGCAATCGTGATACCGCTTTCCAAGAGATATTAACTGATATGCTTACTTTAAAATACGGGAAAATATTAGGTGTCACGGCAGAGGACCTTATATTGTCAGTTAAACATGATTTTAGTTATGTTCACAAGAGTGACCGTAAAGATAAGGAGGCGACGCTTTCTCTTGAGAAACTTTTTCCCCTTACGGCTACCCAGATCGAACTTTCTTATACCAGCCAGCCTAAGGCTACAACCAATAAAACTGTTTCAGAAGCAAAGCTGACCGTATCGCAGGATATAGCCGAGAACGCTTTTGGCCGGGCTGAGCGGCTTGATGAGAAGATATCCGATTTAGCTTTCGATGTCGCTCGTTTTCAAATCATCGAAGCTTATGAAGATTACCTGGCGCGTACGCAAAAATTGTACTGGGATTGGGCTCAAAGCCATGAAACTTATCTTACTTCCCGCGCTGTATATGAAGAGAACTTAAAGCTTCTGGATAATATCCGTCAGCGGCAAAAAAGTAATATAGCCCACCAGGTTGATGTTAATAAGATTGAATTGCAGGTGCTGGCAAAAAAAGAAGATATGATCAAAGAGGAAAGCGCTTATCGTCAACTGTTGAACAGTGTTCACAAGGCAATGCGTTACGACGGTAAGGAGGAACTTAAACCGGCCCCTTTAAATATTCTGGAGGAAGAAAGCGATTTTAATAACGTATGGGCGATTTTTAGTAAAGAAAGCCGTACGGCGCGAGTTCTTTCTTTAATTGAAGAAAAAACCGGTGTCCAAGCGGCGCGTTACGCTGATGAGTTGTTGCCTTCGATAAAGGTATACGCTGGATACCAGGCAAATGGAGACGGCTATGCGCTTAAAGATTCTCCCGGCGAACTGTTCGCCGGGATAGAGATTGAACTGCCTTTTGGCGGGGGCGAACACGAACGGGCGCGTTATGAGACGGCGCGTATCAACGAGAAAAAAGCTCGCCTTTCCCACTCTAACCGTTTGGTTAGTTTAAAGACCGATGTCGGTAATTTATATGAAGCAATACAGCGTGAACGCAGTTTATACGAATTAGCCGATAAAAAGTTAGTTTTAGCGGAAGAAGTGTTAAAAGATGAGACAGAAAACTACTCTTATGGCCGCATATCTCTGAATGATTTAATCCGCGCCGTAACCGACCGCGACAGTAAACGCTTTGATAAGACAGCGCGTATGGCCGAACTTAACCGCCTTTTTATAGAGTGCCTCCGGATAACCGACAGGCTGCTGCAAAGGGATGATTTAGACAAAATAGGTCAAATAGAAAAAGAGAAGTAGGGACTACCTTTTCTGTAACATAAAAGGCACGGAGTTATCCTTAATAATTTTTCTTGACAAATGATACTAATATAGTATCATATAGCTTGCCGACTAATTCAAAACGCAAAATGCAAAAATCAAAATGACAAATAAAAATGCAAAGAGAAAAATTGCTGAGTTTCAATACTAGATTATCGATAATCGTTTTTGGACCTTCAAAAAAGGCGGGAGGTAGTGATGAAAATGTTTTGTAATCAATGCGAACAGACATTCGGCGGCATGGGCTGTACGGTAAAAGGCGTCTGCGGAAAAGATTCTGAAACCGCTTTGTTGCAGGATTTGCTTATTTTCGCCCTAAAGGGCATCGCTGTTTATGGTTATCGAGTAAGGCCGCTGGGTATTATTGATACTGAATGCGATCATTTCATCTCTGAAGGATTATTCAGCACGGTTACCAACGTTAATTTTGACAGGCAGCGCCTGCGGGAATTGATTAATAAAGCCTACGAGTTAAAAGAAAAAATGAAATTGAAATTTTTGAAAGAATATAGGAAGAATTACGGAAAAGAGTTCGCTGACCAATTGCCGGAACTGGTTAACTGGATACCGGCCGATAATATCGAAGGTCTCATTAACCATGCTAAAGACGTGGGCGTCGCCGTTGAGGAAGGGGTCAATCAGGATATTATAAGCCTTCGTGAAATATTACTCTTCGGTTTAAAAGGTATGGCGGCATACTGTGATCACGCGTTTATCTTAGGATATCAGGATGAAGAAGTCTCTTTTTTCTTTTATAAAGGGCTTGACGCTTTAGCCGATAATTCTTTAAGCACGGATGATTTGCTGGCTTTGATTATGGAGTTTGGTAAAGTTAATTTGCGCTGTTTAGAGCTGTTGGATAAGGCGCATAATAATCATTTCGGCAGTCCCGCGCTCAAGAAAGTATCTTTAGGCGTAAAGAAAGGCCCGGCGATAATCGTTAGCGGGCATGACCTTTATGATTTAAAACAGTTGCTTGAACAGACAGAAGGTAAAGGTATCAACGTGTATACCCATGGTGAGATGTTGCCGGCGCACGGCTATCCGGAATTAAATAAGTACCCGCATTTAGCCGGCCATTTCGGGACCGCATGGCAGAACCAGCATAGAGAGTTTGACGCAGTCCCGGCAGGGATTCTTTTTACGACAAACTGTATCCAAAAACCGAAGGATTCTTATAAAGACAGAGTTTTTACTACCGGCTTGGTCGCCTGGCCGCAAGTTAAACATATTTATGCCGATAGCGGTAAAAAGGATTTTACGCCTTTAATTAATAAAGCTTTGTCTTTAGGAGGGTTTGATTCCGATAACATTGAGAAAGAAATAACCGTAGGTTTCGGCCATAATATGGTTTTAACTTTAGCCGATAAAATAATTGAAGCTGTAAAGAGCGGTAAAATAAAACATTTCTTTCT
>JBDRDG010000184.1:0-2979 GCA_043821045.1 Candidatus Omnitrophota bacterium
CTTTAATTCCCTTTGGCTCATCGTAAGAATGTCCTCCACTGCGTCTCGCCTCCTTCCTTATAGAGGCATTATAGCAGTCCTTGTAAATAGGACATTCTTACTTTGCTACTTTAGGACATTATTATATTGCGATTACATATAAAATTACAGACGTACTCGATTGCGTCAAATAAAAAACCCCGGCAAAACGCCGGGGCCAAACTTGATTTTATAGACGACTCTTTGAAAGCTCGGGCCCTTCCTTTACTTTTCTCCTGCCCTATCCAATCTTTTCATCTCCTGCTTTACGCTGCTCTTCTTCTGCCTCATGCTTTTTTCTATCTGCTATCTTTTGCCTTAGCTCCTTTACTCTGGAATCTCTTTCTTCTCGAGCCTTACCCGAATTCGCTTCTTGCTCTTCCCGCATTTTTCTTTCTTCTCGATTCTTAGCTATCCTCTCTTCTGTTCGAAGGATTTTTCTTTCTTCCACCCTAAGATTTTCTTCCTGCCGACTTTTCTCTGATATGCGGTTTATACGGTCCCTCTCTTCCATCATTTCCATTCTCCCGTTATTCCATATAGTAAACCCCACAATTAGTATTACGGCAATTATGATAAATACTAAGAACATAGCTACCCCCCTATTTAAATTTACCTTTCCCTCTTCTCCTTTTATATCATACCATTTCAAAATAACAAAGGATTTATGCTAACTTTTATTCACAACGGAAAGTTTCAAGTGTGGCGAGGAAACATTTTTAACGAATAAACCTATATAATAGAAGAAATTCCCCGCTTTCCAGAACATACCCGATAAACCATTCTTTTCCTTGATCTGTTCATCACCAGCGTGGCCATCTAACATAACGGATTCCTCCTCTTTGCGTGCGTATTACAGACTCCCACCGCTCAGTTCTTTCAAAAGCCGATTGGAAAACTGCACCTCCCGCAAACACTTTATAAACCATCCTAGAGACTCCGTCCTTCTTATACTAAAAGGGTATATCTTCAATTTTGGAAACATCTTACTTGTTTTTTGAATTCAGTCCAGTGTCCCTGGAATTTTTTAAGCGATGTATACTACTTATTTTATCATACTTTACTGCCGTTTCACTAAAAATAAGTTCCCGCTGCCACAATGAATGCTGCAGCGAGTTGTAGAATTACCTACCCCGCATAAACAAAGAATGGCTTTTTATTTTATTACTGAGAACTATGAACAACGCAATGCAGCAAATATGGCGGGAAAGGCGCATTCTCCGATAATAATCAAAAGGAATAACTACGCCTTTATTGGTAAATCATATTTCATGGTTTACAAAAAAATAACCGCTCCACCAAAAAAACATAAAGACCGAGTATCAACACGTATCCCAGACAATACACCATAGTTACCCTTATGATCTTGTTTTCCTCGGCACCAAGGCCTATCGTAGAGGCGGCCACCGATATACTTTGAGGCGATATCATTTTCCCGGCGGTGGCTCCCGACGTATTGGAAGCGGTAATCCATGCAGGTTCAGCTCCGATGCTAAGGGCCGTTTTCTTTTGGAGTTCGCCAAAAAGGATATTTGACGATGTATCGCTCCCGGTCACAAATGTCCCGATAGCGCCAATCACAGGCGCAAATAAAGGATAGTACCGTCCAGAGACAAAGGCCACCAACCCTGCGACGGAAGAGATCATCCCGGAGTATCCCATGATCTTAGCCAAAACAACGATATTGATAATAGTGAGAGCGCTAAACTTTATCCTGTTAACGGTCATAATTATCAGTTGCCCCATTTTTTTTAAGCGGAGCCCTTGAAACAAGCCGCCGGCTACCGCCGAAACAAAAAGCAATGTCCCCGGGGTGGACAAATAATCAATTCTTATAGTATGGCCGCCGACAGGAATAACCAAGTTAAAACACGGGCGCTTTAAACCTTCCTTAAATATCAACCTTGTTAAAACCACCAGAAGAAAAAGAATTATGTAGTTGATAACGGCCCAAGAAACCTTCTTATACGCCATCTTTTTCCCGAACTTTTTATATAATACGAAAAAAAACAAAGAAATCGTCGAGCCCATGAGCGCCGGGAGTTCCGGCCCTAAGAAAAAGGCGGTCAGGGTCTGTCCTACGGTGAAGAAGACGCCTATAAAAAGAGTCTCAAGGAGAGATCTCTTTATCCCTTTTATGGTTTCATTATTGATCAACACTAATGCAACCGGCACCAAAACCGCAAAAGGCATCAACTGTATTGCGACATATTTCGTCAACAGCGATAAATCGAGTGACGTGACCCCGGAAAGTACGATGACCGGGATGCCCAGCGCGCCAAACGCAACAGGCACGGAGTTAGCGATAAGACACAGGACAGCGGCTTTAAGAGGCTTTATTCCGATCGATATCAGCATAGCGGTGGGAATAGCCACAGCCGTGCCAAAACCAGCTATCGATTCCAAAAAACCTCCCAAACAAAAGGCGATGATCACGACCTGTACATTGATATCCGGCGTAATATCAAGAAGAAATTTTTTAACTACGTCCATGGCTCCTGTCTCAACGCTCACAAAGTACGTAAACACTGCGGCAAATATGACCCACGTGATCGGAACCAACGCCGTGATCACTCCCTCAATAG
Source organism: Candidatus Omnitrophota bacterium (assembly GCA_043821045.1). Taxonomy (GTDB): domain Bacteria; phylum Omnitrophota; class Gorgyraeia; order Duberdicusellales; family 4484-171; genus JBDRDG01. The sequence goes on from JBDRDG010000184.1 coordinate 2,604, forward strand.
CGGCAACCGCCAGCTTGTCAACAGTCATGTGCCAGAAAAAGGAGAGCACAATGATCACCGCCAATACAAACAGGGTCACTACATGCGATTTGAATTTTGTCGCGCTAAGGCCAATAAAAAGCAGGAGAAATGGGATGAGACCGACTAAACCCGGCACAAGGTTGATCAAAGCCTGTATCCTATAGTATTATTTATCAGTTGAGTATGCGGCGTTTTTATCCGTTTACGGTATTTACCTGAACACCTTCGGAGAACTTGGTTATATTGTAAATCGTGGTGTCGAGTATACGCTGCAAAGCTTCTTTCGAATAGAAGCCGATATGAGGCGTGAAAATCACATTTTCCCGCTGAAGAAGAAAACACGCTCTCAGCGTAG
>JBDRDG010000185.1:0-3435 GCA_043821045.1 Candidatus Omnitrophota bacterium
ATCACTGGGTTTTATTATTTTCCTTCAAATAGGTCTCAGGGTCAACCAAAATTTCCCTTGCCTTACTTCCACAAAAAGGCCCGACAATACTCGCCTGTTCCATAAGATCCAGGAGACGTGCCGCACGCGTATATCCTACGCGCAACCTCCGCTGCAATAAGGAAGCCGAAGCCTGTTTAGTAAACAAAACAACCTTTACCGCTTCATCCAAAAGCTCATCACTTTCTAAACGTGCCTCTGTCTTCTTTTCTACCTCAAGAATCCCTTCCTCATATACCGGCGCCCCTTGTGTTCGAATAAAATCAGTCAGTTTTGCCGTATCCTCTTCATCGATAAAAGCGCTCTGGGCTCTTATTGATTTTACTAAACCCGGCTTGATAAAAAGACAATCGCCTTTTCCCAAAAGCTTCTCTGCTCCCATAACATCCAAAACTGTGCGGGAATCAACACGTGAAGAAACTTTAAATGATATCCTTGCCGGGAAATTTGCTTTGATAACACCGGTGATGACATCAACCGAAGGCCTCTGTGTCGCGAGAATAAGATGGATGCCGACAGCGCGTGAAAGCTGGGCTAGGCGCTGAATAGTTGTCTCAATTTTATCGCGGGCCACGATCATCAAATCAGCCAATTCATCAACTATAATAACGATATAAGGCATACGCGCTTCGCGGCGGTTATAAGAATCTATATTCCTCACCCCTTCTTTCGCTAAACACTTATAACGGTTTTCCATCTCTTCAACCGCCCAATTCAAAGCCGAGAACGCTCCTTTAGCGTCGGAAATAATTGGATGGAGAAGATGGGGAATCCCGCTGTAAGGAGCAAGTTCGACTTTCTTCGGGTCAATTAAAATAAATTTTACCTCATTAGGTTTGGCTTTGAAAAGAATTGAGGATATAATAGAATTAACACAGACGGTTTTTCCGGAACCGGTCGTTCCGGCAATTAACAGATGGGGCATATCCTTTAACTCAGCGACAATCGGATCGCCTTTTACGTCTTTACCTATAGCTAAAATCAACTTGGAATTTGATGAGATGAATACTTTCTCTTCCAAAACTTCCCGTAAAAAAACAAGAAGTTTCTTGGCATTTGGTATTTCAATCCCCACTGTTCCCCTCCCCGGGATAGGAGCAACAATCCTTACTCCCGCAGCTTTCATCGCAAGCGCGATGTCATCGGATAACGTGGTAATGCTTTGAATTTTTACGCCGGGATACGGCTCTAATTCATACATAGTAACAACCGGGCCTTTTTGGACACTGACAACTTTTGCCCCTACGCCAAATTCAGTCAAAGTCTCTTCAAGATTCCTTATGTTTGCTTGAATATCCTCGGTTACTTGACCACTGTCAACTGGCGGCGGGTTTTTTAAAATATCAATGGAAGGCAGACGGTAGGTCTTAGGATCATAGGGCTTACCGGGACGGTCTTCCTGAGAAATATCTTGTTTATTTTGAGCCGGTGATAAAACGCTTTCTCCATGAGAAGACACCGCTGGTTTAGGCGTATAAACTCTGATTTCCGGTTTGCTTTCTTTTCGGACGGCTGATGTTAAATCTTCCCGTGGCCGCAAAGGTTTAATTTTTTGTTTTATTTTGACAGCAGCTTTCGTTTCCGGCTTCTTCCTCTCTTCAAAAAAAGCCGCTATTTTTAATTTCAAGCTTAACGATGAATCTTTTAAGACGGTAAATAAAGGTATAAAAAAGAAACCGACCAGCATCCAGAAAAAAACTAAAGTACTAATACTCAATAAAATAAAAGCGCCCCAAAAACCCAAATATTTATTCAACAACCCGGACAAAAAAGATCCGATAAGGCCGGAATAAAGATAAATACTCCCTTTTGTCGGTAAAAAAAGCCCGATTAAAGAGGCGATACTGGCAAGAAAAAAGCAAAAAGAGATGATTTTGATAAATTTCCCGCAGGCTATGCCGCGGAATTTAACCCATCCTAATCTATCCAATCCCAGAAGGAAAAAATACAACGGTACAAAATAACTGCTGTATCCGGCAATAAACAAAAGAGAAAAAGCCGCGTAAGCACCCACCAACCCTATAAGATTACGGGGAGTGGTGTTGTGAGGAAAACTAATAAATGGTATGTCACTAGGGGTATACGAGAAGAGGCTTAAAAAGAGTACAATTGAGAAGGGAATTAATATTAAACCTAAAAAGGCAGGGGGTATTCGCCTCATTCTGCTTGTTTTCTGCTGAGATCAACTCTCCCCTGGGCATCAATCTTTATAACCTTTACAGTTAATTTATCGCCTTCTTTCAAAAAGTCACGCACATCCTTAACAAACCCATCGGAAAGTTCCGATATGTGTAATAAGCCACTTTTACCGGGCGCGATCTCACAGAAAGCGCCGAAATTAGTAAGTTTAACCACTTTCGCTTCATAAATATCTCCCACGACCACTTCTCTTAAGGAACTTTCAATCTCAGCCACCGCTTCTTTAAGATTTTTCATATCTTCAGCGACAATGAAAACACGGCCGCTCTCATCATCTATATCTATTTCCACATTGTATTTTCGTATAAGCCGGCGTATATTCTTACCGCCGGGACCGATAAATTCACCAATTTTATCAAGGCCTATAGGAACAGTCTCTATCTTCGGCGCATAAAGCGAGAGATCCTTACGAGGAGAAGGCAAAACACTGTTCATCTTATCGATAATTATAACGCATGCCTGCCGGCCTCTTTTTAAAGCCTCTTCTATCTGTAAAAAAGTTAACCCGTCATTTTTCACATCCAACTGTATCGCCATTATTCCTTTCTTAGTAGCGGCGATCTTAAAATCCATATCTCCGTAATGATCTTCCTCTCCGGCGATATCAGTTAAAATCACATACCGTTCACCTTCGGTAACGATACCTATCGCGATACCAGCCACTTGATCTTTAAGGGGAACGCCCGCGTCCATAAGGGATAAGGAAGCGGCGCATACTGTCGCCATGCTCGATGAGCCGTTCGACTCCAGCACTTCCGATACTACACGGATCGTATAAGGAAACTTGTCTTTATCGGGCAGTAAATTAATTAACGACTTCTCGGCCAAAGCGCCATGGCCGATTTCACGGCGGGAAGGCCCGCGTAACGGCTTTACTTCACCTACGCTAAAAGGAGGAAACGAGTAATGAAGCATAAAATGTTTCGACTGCCTTCCGGCAAAAGATTCAACCGTCTGCTCATCAGAACTGGTTCCTAAGGTAATTACCGATAATGACTGGGTTTGGCCACGGGTAAATACTGCTGATCCGTGAGTCCGCGGCAGAACACCCACCATACATTCTAAAGGCCGAATTTGATCAAGGGAGCGCCGATCAGACCTCATACCTTCATCCAAAATTTTCCTGCGTACAAAAGCTTTTTCCACCTGATAAATCGCTTCTTGAATCAACTGATCAGTAATTTCTTCGCCTTCTTC
>JBDRDG010000186.1:0-2951 GCA_043821045.1 Candidatus Omnitrophota bacterium
CGTAATCAAGCGTATACCCTCGTCCGTCAGACATTCACCCAAGCGTTCGATAAGAACCTGTTCTCTAATTTCAGCCAGAACCTTCTTAACCACATAGACGAATCCAAGGCAGCGTCATGGAAAAGCCAGGACGTGAAGAATCCTTTCAAAGAACATATTCAGCGTTACGAGCGCCTCGGAACGTATACATCGCCTGAAAATGAGAAGCTAGACATCTTGATTGTCCATCTTACCAATGAATCCAAACTTGAACGCGCCCGTACTGCTATCCGGAATTTCGTGGCCGACCACCTTAAAACGCGTGACGAAAGGGATGCCGCCCTAGTGGCGTTCGTCTCACCTTCGGAAGCTACTTGGCGGTTCTCTTACGTGAAGATGGAATATGCCGCCGCCGAAAAGGATTCCGGGGAAGTTGGCGTGGAAGCTCAACTCACCCCGGCGCGGCGTTTTTCCTACATCGTCGGTGAAGGCGAGAGTTGTCATACCGCGCAGACTCGATTTCTCGATTTGCTTCAAGATACTGAAACCGACCCATTACTCGCGGACATTGAAGAAGCATTCAGCGTCGAAGCCGTCACCAAGGAGTTCTTCACCAAGTACGCAGAGCTGTACGAGGAGATTCACAAGGCGTTGGAAGAACTGCTGGTCAAAGACAAGACCATCCGCGACGAGTTCACAACCAGAGGCGTCAACGCAGTGGACTTCGCCAAGAAACTCATGGGGCAAATCGTCTTCCTCTACTTCCTTCAAAAGAAAGGTTGGTTGGGTGTGCCTGAAGACAGGAGATGGGGAGACGGTGATAAACAGTTCTTGTCAAATTTATTCGGTGAGGCTGTTGGTAAAGGTGAAAACTTCTTTAATGGTTATCTAGAGTATCTGTTTTATGATGCTCTTGCCCGACAAGATCGTGGTACAGTCGATCCAGCTTATTATCCGCGCTTCAATTGTAAAATCCCATTTCTAAACGGTGGACTGTTTGACCCTATTAATAATTACGATTGGATAAACACAAATATCTTTCTGCACAATACCCTCTTTTCTAATACGGAAACAACCAAAGATGGCGATACCGGTACCGGCATCCTAGATATTTTTAACCGCTATAACTTTACCGTTAAAGAGGATGAGCCGCTGGATAAAGAGGTGGCAGTTGACCCGGAGATGTTGGGTAAGGTATTTGAAAACCTGCTGGACGTCAAAAACCGTAAGTCTAAAGGCACTTATTACACCCCGCGTGAAATTGTGCATTATATGTGCCAGGAGAGCCTTATCAATTATCTTGATACGACGGTAAACACCGGCGAGACACCCCTAGCGAAAGAAAAGCTGGTAAATTTGAAACTATTTGGTGCGCCGGCTGTGCAACAACAAGCGTTAAAGACCGAAGGTTATACAAACCGGGTGCCACGAGAGGACATTGAAACACTTGTGCGAGTAGGCGAGCTTGCAATTGAGCATGATACCCATTTGGAAAGTCAGGGTAAAGAGACCCCGGATTATTTATATAAGTTACCGCCGAGTATCCGTTTTAATGCCGCTTTAATTGATGATGCGTTAGCGACAATCATGGTGTGCGATCCTGCCATCGGCTCCGGCGCGTTCCTTGTGGGTATGATGACGGAAATTGTACGTGCCCGCGGTTCTTTAACTCCCTTTCTCCCAAAAGATGGACGTAGCAACTACACCTTTAAACGTGATGCTATCCAGAGCTGTCTCTATGGTGTAGATATAGACCCGGGAGCGGTTGAAATTGCCAAGCTAAGACTCTGGCTGTCCTTAGTAGTCGATGAGGAGGATATCAAACAAATACAACCTTTGCCTAACCTGGATTATAAAATAGTATGTGGTAACTCACTTATAGGTGTCCAACGAAATATGTTTAATAATGCCCTATTCGAACAACTAGAGAACAAGAAATCATTATTCTTTGAAGAGTATGATCCTGAGAACAAACAGTTTTTAAAGAGGGAAATCGATCAATTAATAGACGAGATAAAGATGGGAGACTCTAATTTTGATTTTGAGGTATATTTTTCTGAAGTATTCCATGAGATAAGCGAGTCGAAAAGAGGGTTTGATATACTCATTTCTAATCCACCTTATGTGGGAAACAAAGGGCACAAAGATGAATTTCAACTAATCCAAAAAGGCAATTTGGGGGCATTTTATGAAAGAAGAATGGATTTATTCTATTTCTTTTTCCACCTTGCTTTAAATCTCGGAACACAAAATGCCTCTTTAGCTTTTATTACCACAAACTATTATGCGACAGCCACAGGGGGGAAAAGATTAAGGCTAGATTTAAGAAAAAGATCAACCATCAAGAATCTAATAAATTTTAACGAATTAAAAATTTTCCCATCTGCTTTGGGGCAGCATAATATGATAACGATTTTAGAAAAGACTGAAACAGAGAACACAATTACTTCTAGTTGTGTCACACGACGGCAGGGTTATGCGAAGCCGGAAATCCTGCGACAAATATTTAGTGGGAATGACGAGCAAACAAATTATTATAGGATCGCCCAGAATGATATATACGATGGTGATGAATTTTACATTAGGTTAACAGGCCTCCATGGCGATTCATCTATTAATGATCTACGATCAATATTGAATAAAATGAAGGCCAATAGTACTCCTTTAGGGAGAATTTGTAACCTAGACCAGGGAATTGTTAGCGGAGCGGATAAGGTAACATCAGCAATAATAAGTAAATATCCTCAATTAAATTTAAGCAAAGGGGATGGTATATTTGTTCTAGATAATAATGAGGTTCGAAGTTTGAATCTACACGAAGATGAGATTAAAGAATTTGTAAAACCGTTTTATAAAAACTCGGATATACATAAATGGATTGTTCGCCCTAAGAACGAGCTATTCATACTGTATCTAAAGGACGAAGGTCAGAAGATTATTTTGAGTGACAGTCTTAAAAGACATTTTGGAAA
>JBDRDG010000187.1:0-6922 GCA_043821045.1 Candidatus Omnitrophota bacterium
ACTAAATCAGCGCCGTCATCAAGGGTTATCTGGGGATTATTCTTGAGTACGGCATCGATATGTCTGTAATAGGTCTTGGTATCTTCTCCGTTTATCGCGAAGACTTCAATGCCGTAATCAAAAACTAAAGATGCCGCAACATCATCCTGGGTAGACAAAGGATTGGAAGCGCACAAAACCGGATTAGCGCCGCCGGCTTTTAAAGTAATTGCTAATACAGCCGTCTCGGTTGTAACGTGCAAGCAGGCGCCGATATTCAGTTTCTTCAGCGTCTTTTGTTCTTTAAACCGCCGGCGTACGCGCTCTAAGACCGGCATTCGATTTAAAGCCCACTCAATCCGTTTCTTACCTTTGATTTTAAGCGCTTTATCTTTTACGTCAAATCTCATTCAGACTCCTTTCCTGTTAAAAGGTATTACCAAAAGTTTTAAAGCCATCCAAAATTATCAACTTTTCCTTAAAACACTTTAATTAATAAACCAAAAATCAAATTGCAAACATCAAAATGACACATCAAAATTCAAAAGATTCTTGTAATATACCTGCCGCGCTAAAAAATTCTTTTTGATTTTTGCGTTTTCATTTTGCATTTTGATCTTTGATTTTTGATTTCCTCTACGACGGCTACTCTCTCCGCTTCTTACTCACCTTGACAGCAGTCTGCTAATAAATTTACCGTAATGCCTTCTTTAAATCATTGACTTTATCCGTATTCTCCCAGGGGAAACCTTCGTCTTCTCTCCCGAAATGGCCGTAAGCAGCTGTTTTTGTATATATCGGCCGAAGAAGTTTTAACTCTTCAATGATTCCCGCCGGGGTAAGTTTAAACACTTCTCTTACCGTTTTAGATATTTTAGCTTCACTAATTTTAGAAGTTCCAAAGGTATTAACCATTACCGAAACCGGCTCAGCCACGCCGATACAGTAAGAAAGCTGTATTTCGCAGGTAGCGGCGATACCGGACTTAACGATATTTTTCGCGACATAACGCGCCATGTATGAAGCTGAACGGTCAACTTTTGTCGGGTCCTTGCCGGAAAAAGCGCCGCCGCCGTGACGGGCGTAGCCGCCGTAAGTATCAACGATAATCTTCCTCCCCGTTACACCCGTATCCGATACCGGGCCGCCGATTTCAAACCGTCCGGTACCGTTAATAAAAATCTTTGTGTTCTTATCGATAAACCCTTTAGGAACCACATAATTGATAACCAGCTTTCTAATATCCTCCCGCAACTCTTCGGTTTTCACGTCTTTGGTATGGTGGGCGCCAATAATAATCGCGTCCACGCGTTTGGGTTTTTGCCCCTCATACTCCACGGAAACTTGCGACTTACCGTCCGGCCTTAAATAACGAAGAAATTTCTCCTTGCGGACCTGGGCTAACCGCCGCACCAATTTATGCGACAGCATAATCGGCAAAGGCATAAGCTCAGGCGTCTCTGAATTGGCGAAACCGAACATTAATCCCTGATCACCGGCGCCGCCGGTATCAACACCCATAGCAATATCCGACGACTGCTCTTGAATAGCAGTCACTACCCCGCAGCTCTCGTAATCAAAACCTACGGAGGGATCATCATAACCTATCTTTTTAAGGAGCTTTCTTACAATCTTGGGCACTTCCACATAACAATTAGTGGTAATTTCTCCCGCGACCATAACAAGCCCTCTTGTTACCAAAGCCTCACAGGCAACCCTCCCCCTGGGATCATTTACGAATACGGCGTCTAATACCGCGTCGGATATCTGATCACACACTTTATCGGGATGTCCCTCGGTTACCGATTCAGAAGCAAAATAACTCTTCATTGCTTTACCTCCTTTTCTACATTGCCTCTACTGTCATGACTATTTTCTCCAACTAACCGGTCATTCGCCGAATTCTCTTGTACCGTTTCTTGACTGCCTCTATCTTCCTTATTCTCCCGGAAAGATTCTTGCGAAACACCAGAATCATCTCCGGCCAAAGCGACAAACTCTTCCAACTTAGGCAAATCCTTCAAACTATTCAAACCAAAATATTCCAAAAACTTTCTCGTTGTTACGTAAAGAAAAGGCCTCCCCACGACCTCTTTTCTGCCGGCGGTTTTAATTAAACCTAATTTCAAAAGGTGTCTAATCACGCCATCGACATTTACTCCTCTTATAGATTCAACTTCTATTTTTGTCGTCGGCTGCTTATAAGCAATAATCGCTAATGCTTCAAGTGACGCGCCGGACAATTTCTGCTTATTTTTTTCTTTATACATCTTCTTAATCCAGACTTCGTTGTCGGGATGAGAACACATCTGATAACCGCCGGCGACTTTTACAATACACATGCCGCTGCCTCTATCCTGATACTCTTGAATCAATTGAGAGAAAGCGTCATCGATCGTTTTCTTATCTACATCAAGGACAAAAGATAACTCTGCGATTGCCAGAGGATTTTCATTAACAAACAATAACGATTCTAATATTGGTTTTATGTTCATCGTATGCTTCGATAGATAAGATTAAGAAGTTTTTCCACGCTATCGATATCCGGTTCTTTTTCTAACCCTCTCTTTATCATTGAATCTATCTCTTTACTGCTATACTGCAGGCGTTTTAAGATACCTCTCGCCTCCTCAATTATTTCTCTGTTTTCCTGAGATTTAAGGGGAATCTCTTTTTCTTCCCTGATTAGTGCGAATCTGCCGACTTTTCCTTGAAGACAGGCAACAATCTGCTTTGCCTTCTGCCTTCCGATACCGGAAAGACTGACCAAAAAAGAGATATCGCCTTCTTCGATTGCCCGGGCGATTAAAGCCACCGGCCGGTCAAAAGCTTTCAGAGCCGCCCGCGGCCCGATACCGGAAACACTGGTAAATACTTCAAAAAAATCTTTTTCCATTTCATCGAGAAACCCGATTATAATCGGTACGGCTCTGCTTTTGTCGATATGAAAATAGTGATAGACTACAATAGATATTTCCTTACCGATATCACAATCGAGTTTACTACTTACCGTTTTTGAAACCAAAACCTCATAACAACAGCCTGCCAAGTCAATAAAGACTTTTCTCTCTGATTTTCTCACTAACCTGCCTCTTAAGCTCGCAAGCATCTTTTCATCCTTCTCGTTTTAAGATCATGAGACAAGGCCACGACTAAAGAAAAAGCATCGGCAGTATGCTTAGATAACAACTCTTTCCCTAATACTGCCTCGGCCATTTTCTTAATTTGTGCCGAATCGGCATTACCCCTGCCTAAAAAAGACTTTCTTGCCCGCGTAGGATAATATTCGAAAAGCTCTAAACCCGCTTTCTCCACCAAAAGCAAGATCGCGCCTCTTACCTGCGAAAGCAAAGATATTGTAGTAGGATGCCGATAATGGGAATATAGCTTTTCCAAAACAACTATTTGCGGTTTGAAACAATCTACGATCTTATCAAGCTGGCTGTATATAAAATAAATTCTCTTCTGTAAACTCAAAGAAGGCGATGGTTTGACTTCTCCTTCCTTAACGAGCTTAACTTCCAACTTATTTACTTCACAGACCACGTAGCCGCAGAACCTTAAACCAACATCAATACCTAAAGCGAGCATCGATTATTTTCGCGGTTACTACCAAAACAATTAACTTAAACGATATATTTTAAATAGGCGCCCAAACGGCGCTGTTAAACTACTGGGTAATTTCCTGCGCCAACTCCTCAAGAACCTTCTCCGGGATATCAAAATTCGCATAAACTTTCTGAACATCATCATGATCTTCCAAAGCCTCTATGAGAGAAAGGAGCTGTTTGGCATTTTGTCCGATTACTTGTATGGTAGAGGTCGGCACCATAGTAAGATCAGCCATTTCCCACTTTACCTCTTTGTCTTTAATCGCGTTTTTAACTGCTTCCAAATCCTGGGCGTCACAAAAAATTTCGTAGTTTTCTCCGTCAGTCTTTACATCCTCCGCGCCGGCGTCAACGCTGATAGAAAACAATTCATCTTCGTTTATCTGCCCTTTATCTATAAGGATGTAACCTTTTTTATTAAATATCCAGGCCACACTGCCGCTGCCGGCCATATTTCCGCCGCGTTTCGAGAAAATATTCCTCACTTCTGCCGACGTCCTGTTTTTATTATCGGTAAGAGCTTCTACCAGGACGGCGACTCCTCCCTGGCCATACCCTTCGAAGATACAAGATTCATACGTTATCCCCGGGAGTTCTCCTGTTCCGCGTTTAACCGCTTTTTCAATATTATCGGCGGGCATATTGGCGTCACGCGCCCTCTGTATTGCCGTACGTAAACGAGGATTGTTATCAATATTACCCCCTCCCTCGCGCGCGGATACAGTGATCTCTTTTATAAGTTTTGAAAACAACCGCCCGCGCTTTGCATCTTGAGCGCCTTTTTTATGTTTTATACTTGCCCACTTTGAATGACCACTCATTATCGCCTCCTTATTATTATATCAAGCCGCGGCTTGAGCGAAAACTCCCATCAAAGACACTTTTTTCCAGCCGCAACAAAAAGATCACGATTCGGGAAAGTTTCGCTACATCTCTAGATTTATATTATACCCTTGGGCTTACTCCCTTCACTTAAGGATATTTTAGGATACCAGCCAATCCTATTAGGGCGAACCTAAAGCAAAAAACCTGTGGCTTCCTTTGCTAACCTATCAGCTTCCTTGTTTTTCTCCCGTTCAATATGCGTAATATTGAAATCATCGAACTTTGCGATGATCTTTTTGGCTAGTACAAAAAGAGGATAGATGTTTTTGTTTTTCACCCGGAAATTTCCCTTAAGCTGTTCACATAAAAGATTGCTGTCCGAATAGACACTTACCTCTTTCTCTCCCAAAGAAATAAGATCCATGAGAGAAAAAATAAAAGCCATATACTCCGAAAAATTGTTAGTTCCGATGCCTAAATATACCGAATCTTCCCTGATAATCTGTTTATTCTTATAAATTACATACCCGACCCCCATCTTCCCGGGATTACCGGCACATGCCCCGTCAATATAAACATAAACCATAAATCTCTCCTGAATTAAGAACCGGCGAATAATTGTGTAAATGAATCTCCTCGGGCTATCCCGAAATACCGGGATCCCGCTACGCCATTATATAAATAACCACAGGAAAGCGGGAAAGCCCACGGTTTCACCTGAATGTCCCCGACTCGCCTGTATATCGGGTAAATTTTCGGTAGAAACTTTACCCGAAACTCGCCGGGATAATCGCCCGCATTCATCCCCGGTGTGAACGCCGGGAGTTTTTGCTTGACGATTAAAAGAATAAATGGAATCCCCTCGGCCTAAAGGCCGAGGTTCCCTAAATGACCCCCGGGTCGCTATATACTGGGGTAATTTTCTTCGAAGTTTACCCCAGACTCCCTCGGGGATAATCTCCTCGCATTCATCCCCGGTTTGAAAACCGGGGATTTCTGCGTTTCGATTAAAAACCTCTGAAAGAGTTATTCAAAGTCGCTTTTTATATAAAGAATCCGGACACACACATCACAAAAAACCAGGTCCTTATACATCTTTATTTCATGGATTTTCTGTGTGGTTACTGCCATATGGCAAGCGCCGCAATCAACCCCCTCAACACCGGCTATCGCCACTTGACCACGGGTATTAAGCAATTTTTCATAAACATAGAGGACATTGTTATCTATATTATCAACAGCAACCTTTCTTTTATCCTGTATGTTTTTTATTTGAGCTTCCAGTTGTTTCATGTCTTCGTTGATCGCCTTCTCTTTATCTTGGAAGTTCTTCCCCTCATCTTTAAGCTCATGTTTAGCCTTAGCCAGTTCCTTTTCCGCCGCCTCAAGTTCGTCTAAAATTTCAATTATGTGCTCTTCGAGAAGGGAAACATCGGCTTTCAACGATCCGATCTCGGACAACTTCGCCTGATATTCTTTGTTAGTCTTCAGTTGGTATAATTGGCCTTGCCCCTTGCGAATATTTTCTTCTTTCGAAAACAGATCAATTTCCCGCTCTTTCCTTTTAAGCTGCAGCTGTTTTACCTTGTTTTCATAAGAGGCAAGTTTACTTTTTTTCTCCTCAAAATCTTTTCTCAACTGTTCTATTTCCGACGGGAGATCAACGCCTTTTTTTTGTATGAAAACATTAACTCTGGAATCTAAATCTTGCAATTCGACCAGTTTTCTGATTTCTTCTTTTAATTCCATAAAAAGATCTTAAAGACTCTTATTTATCATCGATTAATCTCTGCCGCTACTGTTTAAACGGGGGTAAATTATCTTTTATAATTCTTTATTATTATCCCCGCCCGAATTATTCCTCTCACACAATATTTGGTGGGCGTGATAGGATTCGAACCTATGACCTCTACGATGTGAGCGTAGCACTCTAACCAACTGAGCTACACGCCCAAAAAAGTGTGAGATCAGCCTGTCCAGCGATGCGCCCTGCGATAAAATCACCAGTATGGGCCCGCAGGGACTCGAACCCCGGACCAACTGATTATGAGTCAGATGCTCTAACCGACTGAGCTACGGGCCCGCAAAAGTAGTAAAAATTATAACAATTTATAAACGGTATAGCAAGCTTTTTTTAGAAATAGCCGCTCAACTTATTTAGCAAGATTACTCTCTATATTGCCCTGGCCAACCCGACCGGATATAGCTTAAAATATTTAACCTTATCGGGGATATCAAGGAAGCTATATCAGGATATAAAAGAGTAAAAATCCATGACCCAACTAAACTCTACGCAGCAAACTGCGGGGGATATCCTTCCTGATTTTGATTGTTTCGAAGCCGAATATTCAAATGCCCCTGTTTCCCCGTCTGCTTTACTTCCCGGAGACGGTCTGCCCCGAGTATTACCTCGAAAAGTCCTTAAACCCAAAATTCGCGTTAGAAAACAGAACTTTTTACTACCTCATGAAAACTATATGGTTATGAGAGCAACTCGCGAAATGAAG
>JBDRDG010000188.1:0-11631 GCA_043821045.1 Candidatus Omnitrophota bacterium
CTAAAGTAGTGGCATTACAAAAGTGGCAACCATGGTCTTTGCTTTTTTAAGTTCTCTTGTCATTTAAGTAGTTTTAGGAATATCTTAAAAACACAAAAAGCTGCAAGCTAAACAACAAAATACTTCTCTTTAATCATATAATACCATGCAAGCAATCTAAAACAATGAGCTTTTACAACATATAAAACTATAAACAACGCATCTTTGAAACTGTTTATACGTATTTTATTCTTCCAGATGTAAAAAAATATAGCCGGCGGAAACAACCCCAGCATGAAATTCTTAGGGCTTAAAATAAAACCGAACAGAAGCTCTGACCAAGAGCTTATCCTTCCATGCTTTTTCAGAAGTCTTATAAAATATTTTGCCTTATGCGCATCTTTTAAGAAACTTGGTATTGTCCACAAAGCTTTTCTATGCACTACTTTCATGTCTAGACAAATCAAGAACTTACCCTTAGGCAATTCCTTTTTCGCTGAATAAAAGAAATCCGTATCTTCACATAAACTATTAAAATTCTTTGCGTCAAAACCACCTATTTTCTTAAACACTTCTCTTGTATAAGCCACGTTCTTTGTTTGACACAAACCAGGTCCGTAATCTCTATGATAAAGTTTTTCTGAAAGGCAAGGTCTGTAGTCACTGGAAACATAGGTTGTAAATCCTTCAACAGCTATCACATCTTTGTCCTCCATAAATAGTTTAAGCCCCTCCTTTATCCAATTCGGATCGGCAATACAGTCAGCATCTATAAAAAAGATTATTTCTTCATCGATTAATTCTGAAAGCCCCGCATTTCTACTAGTTGCGATCCCACAATGTTGAGAATTCTTGACATAATGGATATTGGGGGCTACGAAACTTTTCACAACACACTCGGTCTGATCAAAAGAAGCGTCATCAATAATTATTAATCTAAAGCCGGAGACCGTTTGCTTTAATAAAGAATTTATACAATCCCTTATCATATCTGCCATGTTATACGATATAAGTATAACCGCTATACTACTCACGTGTCTTCCCCGCTGTCTTTAAATATTTCTTGCCACTCAACAGAGATATGCATGCTTTAATAATGTTAGATGGATATTGTAAACTGGGGACAATAAAACAGGGATGAGTGCAAACGCACTTAAACTTTTTGCGTGATAAGCCAAGCATAATATCCATTTTCTCTAAACTATAGTCGCAATCTCTGATATTTCCCTCCGGCGACTTCGATTCACATATTCTTACCGCTCCGTCCGCATCTATAACGCGCATGAATTCTTGTGCTTTACATTCAATAATACGTCTGTTTATATTCGCGTTTAGATAAATATGATTTAATATCCTATGATATGAGTATCGAATCAACCCTAAAATTATTGAGCCATGGATTTTTTTGCAATAAAATAGTTGATGTCTATTTGATAAATCCAGCAAATCTATATATTCCTTTGGGCTTAATAACAACGCGCTGTCTATGCTCGAACCGTATTGTATCCTACAAAGCATAATACTATGGTAATCCGGTTGTTTTTTTAAATTGAAAACATAATCGATAAACTCACCAAGCTGTTTAAAGTTAAGTTTTGTTACAACAGTGGTAATACCGATTTTTACTTTATTATTATCTTTCACAAAGTCAAACGTCTCTTGATAAGTATCAATAACTCTCTTAAAGGAGCCTGGAGTTCCTCTCTGGGCATCATGAACATTCCCTATGCCATCTATGGAAAACGCTATGTTTAAAGCTGTGTTCGGGCATAATTCTATAATTCTCCTTACTGTTTGAATGGTTCTTCTTTTGTCATGCCCATTAAAAGGTATATGGATTTTGTCCACGCCGCAATGTTCATTAAATACCTTGCATATTTCCGGTAAATCTTCGCGAAGAGAAGGCTCTCCCCCAGATATCATTATTGATTTTAATTTCTTCTTTATATTGCTTGCTATCTTATGATATTCCTCTAGGGTCAACTCATTTCTTTCTAGAAAATTAGTTTTATTATTAAAGCACATAACACAATTTGAATCGCATCTTAAGGTAACAAACAATATTATATGTTTTATTCTCATAGCAGTATCCGATCTTTATACTTTACATTGATGTAAACAAAATAAACTTACCTAAAAGACATATCAATGAAAATCAATTCGTAAATTATATGATTGCCATCTGCCAATTATTTTATAGATATTTAACACTATTATAAATACCATCTATGAAATAGTGCGCCTTATCCTTCAAACAAATCCATATTGGTATGGGGAATGAATAAGGCGGCGATAAACTCGTCCATGTAGTCGGGTTCGTTGCTTAAATCTACATAAGTTGTCTTTGCCGCGATTTGAGGAACAGCCTCTCTGGTTTCCTTTGACAGTAAATACCTAACCGCGCCGGCTAACGAGGCGTTGCCGAGAAAAACAATTTTATCTTTAGCTAACGGCGGCAACAACCCTATCTCTTGAGCGTTATCGATATTAAGGGAACTGCCGAGATTGCCGGCGACAAACAACTTGTTGATTCTATTTAAATCTAACGACAACTTCTTTAAAATTAAACTTATGCCGGAATAGATCGCCGCTTTTGCCCGTAAAATATTGTCGATATCTGTTTCGTCAATATAAATCGGCTGGCCGCTCTCACTTTGTTCAGGTTTAAATAATATAAAGGCTTTACGATGACCTATTTTGTCAGTCACTTTATCGGTGAATTTACCGCGGTTATCTATATACCCTTTTTCTTTAAGATGTTTTATTAAACTGATTATTCCCGAGCCGCTGATACCGCAAGGCTGCCGGCCGCCGGCGATTACATATCGCAGTTCTCCCTTATTGTCACGCACGTCCGTTATCGCCCCCTGTTTATACCTTGTGCCGCAGTTAAGGCCCATGCCTTCAAACGCCGGGCCGGCTGAACAGGCGCAGCCGATTAACCAATCACGGCTGGCAACGATAATTTCACCGTTTGTGCCTATATCCAATAAAATGTTTATCGCCCGGCTTTTGTGTAAATCGCAGGATACGCTCCCTGAAACTAAATCGCCGCCGAGGTAATTGGCCGGACAAGGCATTATAAACATCCTTCCCTTATTTATGAGGTTTAAACAATCGTTAATAACCGGCAAATCTTTAACTACCGGGCTGTAGGGCGCCTCTTTTATAAAGCGAGAAGGCAGGCCGAGAAAGAAATGGACCATAGTCATATTTCCCGATAAAACTATATACTTGATCTCATCGAGTGAAAGGTTTTCCTTCAAAGCGAGAAACTCGATAGACTGCCTGATTTCAGTAGTAACCTTCTCCTGCAGCGGCTTTAACCCATTATTCTTAAACGAAAACAGTATCCGCTGAATTATATCAGCGCCGTATACAATTTGGGGGTTATAAAAAGTAATCGAATCGCAAATCTCGCCTTTTTCCGTGTCCAGCAAAACAAGCGAAACCGTAGTTGTCCCCAAATCAATAGCAACGGCTAAATTCCTTCTATTGCCGCCTTCTAACAAATCAACTATCTCAACTCTATCCTTTTGTTCAAATAAATATACCGTCACGGTAGTATTCTTATGGGTCAACTCCCCTATCTTAGTGAATAAATCTTTATCCCACGATATTGATATTTCAACAAAGCCCTTTTGTTTCAATAACTCTTTTAAGTAGTCAAGGTCGGAAATATAGCTGTTTCTTTTATCGGAGGCTATTTCTATTTCTACCCTTTTGATAACCGGCGCGATATCAATACCGCCCAACCGCTTAAGCAGCCTCTCTTTATTATCGCCAATAGCTAAGTTATCGTAATCCGGCAAAGTAACCGTCATTCCATCTCTAACGCGAGTCTGGCATGCTAAATGAGGTTTGTTATCAATTAAGACCGTGCATTTCTTGCAGGTCCCTCTACCACCGCAGGGAGCTTCGAGGAAAAATCCGTGTTTTTGGATAACTTCCAGGAGAGAACAATTATCCTCTGTGTCAATATTTTTGTCTAACCTTCCCGATATAAGCCTTAACTTACTCACGCTTTCCAGGTTTCTTTAAGGTATGAAGGCAAGTCAGCCGCCTCTTGCGGACCGACAAGAATTTCCCAGTCGGGCAGTTTGTCTTCCAACTCACCTTTAATCGTAGCGACGTAGCCGGGTATAATTAATTTTTTGTGGCTAATCTCTTTTTCAACCCCTGAAGCCTTAACGGCCTGAGCTATAAGTTCCGGCGAAAACTTATCCGCCGACCAGGCTGTCAGCACCGACATGCCTTCGGAATCGGTTATAAGAAGACGACCGGCATAAGGAGAATTCTCAATCTCTGCCGATACAATAAAATAAGTTAACGAGAAGTTTGTCGTCACGACCAGCGGCGCGTCCTGTGTTGGTTCTCCTACAGGATATATGCCCGGCTGAATCTGTAATGGTTTCTGCGGGTCAGCATAAATGTTTTGACGCAGAGTCAACAAAGGAAATAAAGTTTCTTTGCTGTAATCTTTTAAGACGATAATCGATGAGTATTTACATATCGCGGTGATCGCCGAAGACATGGCGTCTTCACACTCGGTTAGAATCGGGTATCCCGCCGCTTTAAAGTTTTTCTTTAAAGCTAGACGGCGCAATATGACGTTGGTCTTTAATATACCGGATATTGTTGCTGCTTTTACTTTTAAAATTAAATTCTTAAAACCGCTGGATTCAGCCGTAGTCGCAAGTTCAAAAAGATCTTCCAATGTATCGGCGCTAAGGACAAGAGTTAAGTTCTTATCAACAAGCGTATCTTTAACCTGACTAAAGTTCTCGGGACTAACACTATCTATTACTAGGCGTGAATGGTTATCTTCAATCTCTAATATTTGCGTTAAGATTTCACAAGTTACCTTCCTTAAGATTATAATCTTATCAAAAGGTCGTATCTTCTTATACTTATCAACATACATCTTGGCGTCACCACTGTCATATACTAAAGATAAAGCTTCGGGGTAAAGCTCTTGGCCGACACGTTCAAAAACTAATGCTTTAATCTCTTCTATTTTCTTTAAAGACTCCTTATCCGACAGCTTATCGCTAATCTCTAACGAAATAACCGGTTGGTTGATAAAAGTCTTATCGTGGCGGTACATAACCGTCTCCGCCCCAATATCAATCGCCTTATCTTTTAGTTTAAACTGAACTTTTCTTATCGGCGGCGATTGTGAAACCGAAAGCACCGATATAGACTCGTCACTGATATACGGACAAAGCGATACTTCAACGCTTTTTGCCGCTAACTTCATGGCAAAAGCCAGGCAGGTAGGGACACCGCACTCACGGCAGTTTTTATTCGGTAACAACTTAAAGATTTGCAAGCCAGTTAATGCCATAACACCATTAAACTCGAAACCCGAAACACGAAACTCTAAACAAAGTCTGAACTCGAGTCTTAAAATACCTTCTAAACACTTTATTCTGAATACAGTGAATCAATGAACGCTTTAATCTGTTTTACTGATTTGGGACACCTTACAACAACAATGTTTGCGCCGGAAAGAATTAAACTTATCGCTGTTGTTACTTCCCAGTTTACGCACCGCTGCAACTGATCGCCTAAATTATTATCTTGCGCGCGCGCTTCTTTAATCTTCCAAACTTCCTGGCCGACGCAACATATCATCGGCGGCGACATCATTGAATCTTTGGAAAAAGTCTGTAAGCGTATGCGCTCCATAACCGAATAAGTGTATTCTAACCCGTAACCTAGCCCGCCGGTTAACGGATCCATAATAATTTTTTCTTGGGGAAAGTTCATCTGCGTTATCAAGATATTTAACTGTTTTGCTATGTTCACGTCTATCGGCGACTCCGCGACCAAGTAATGGCCGCCGCCTAAAGCCGCCGCGACAAATGTACGGTAATTTTCTTGCGTGGCTGAGCCTAAAACAAGCTGCCGCGTGGCACTCTGTGCGCAAACGGTTATGACTTTGTTCTGTTTCTCATGGTTACCGTAAGGTCTGATTATAACCGGAAGGGAAACTTCACTTAACACGGCGTTTAACGTATCTTTCGCCGCAGAGGGGGATAAATCCTGTTTGTCCTGGTGAGTACCAACCATATCAAGAAAAATTAAGTCGGCCCCGTACTCTTTCACACATTTAGAAGCCCATTGGGCCGGGACTTTCAGATTGTTATCGCCGATACATTCCTTTAAACAATCAAGCCAATCGGCGGGGTAAATATCGTTTACTTCCATAGCGACCGCCGGCCGGTTAGGGAATTCACCTTCAAATCTATGGTAAGATAAAGCCGTCTCGCCGCCAATCGTCAGGTTATCGGAAAGAGACAGCTGGGTTACTTTACCGCGCCAGGCTTCGTTTACATTGTCATAGTCCATAATCTATTTCTATCTAAGTCTCTTGATCCTAGATCCTCGATGCTAGATACTCGTTAATTAATATTATAAAGCGAGCATCGAGCATCAAGGATCGAGCATCGATGATAAGACATCTAGGATCGAATATCAATATTTATACCTGATATGAAATCTTCGTTATATCAATTCTCCCATCTCTAACGCCGGATGCTGCTTTTCAATCAAAAAATTTATTAACGGCTCTAAATCGACAGCTTGAACATCATCAGCAATTTTATCAAATAAATCGGGTTGGCCAAGCTCTTTCGCCCGTTGAACTAATTGGTCTTTCAACTTTTCTTTTAACTGCGCCGGCATCCAGACAAGCCGGCTGATTCCCCCTTCGGCTAAGAGGAACTTCTTGCTTACAATATAGTTTATTCCTATGCCGATAAAACCGGGCGACTGCTTACCGCCGCCGACCACACTAGCGAGGCTTGAAAAAGTCATGCCGCTGGGCGTCATGCCACCAAAGGTGCGGTCAACAACCATAAACCCGCCGGTACCGGGTAAAAGAACCACGATACATTCAAAACAGCCGCAGGAAGTCATCGGGTCAACAATTAAGGAGTAAGCGCTAAAACGTTCCAGAGTCCGGTTGGAAGTTTTATAGATAAAATTGTTTATACCCTCCCACTGGCCTAGTTTGGCGTCTATCACCCTTCCTTTCTCTACCGGCTGATTCGGCCCGGTGGGCTGAATTTGGTGGGCGGCTTTTCCATCGAGCCAGTTGTAGGCGCCGCATAAACCAAGACGTTCCGGCGTTATGATACAAACGTGATTCGGCGCGAACGACTGGCATAACGTACACGAATAAAAAACGTCAACGCTTTCATCGATCATGCTCCCGATGCGGGCGTCACGCTCATCGTAAACATACTGCGCTTCTTTTAAAATCCTCTCGACATCTTTCTGATTGGTATAAATCTTAACCCGGGCTTTATCAACAATCGCGCCAAAACTTTCGTGTAAGCGGGCGTGTAAAATTACGCCAAAATGTTTAATCTTAAACCCTTTTTTGTAGGCGTCTTTGCTAATCCGCAACCAGCATAAGCCGCGCTGGCCGGCGTGAAATATGCCCATTGCTTCGTTTAAAAAGTTGTGAAATTGACGTTCCAGTATAGGTTCAAAATCTTTTTGCATCTTTCTGCCGGCAACTTCCACGCAAATACCTAAAGGAAGGGCGTCACCTTCTTTAACGTCATCAACTTCCGGACCAATAAGTTCGATCTTACCGTCTTCTATCTCTTCTAATTTCGCGCTGTGTAACAGCTCAAAATAGGTTGAATATTTTCCGCCGAACTGACAGTGCATCTGTTCTTTCCTTACCCGTTCACCTTCAAAAGCGGCACTATAGGCGACAGGTATAGGAATTTTAGACATCTTAACTTTAACACCGCGTGTCTCTATACACGTCGCAATAATCTTGTTACGATCTAACTCTTTAACTAAATGCTCGTACGTGCAAATGCCTGTTGGCAATATTTGAGGAATATCGGTATCAGCGATAATCGGAAAACCCATGTTCATCGCACCAGCACCGGTCGCGTACTTTAAATCGTCCACTTCACCTAAAACCAAACCGAAGGCAAAGACTCTCACCTTACAGTATTCAAGGCACTCGCGCGCCTGGCCTTTCCTTAAACCGCCGAAGGTCAACGCCGCGCGCACCGCCCAGTTTAAGGGATAAACAGCGCTGATTGTATCTTTGCCGTAAGGAACAATATAAGTTTCCCAGCCCATCTCCACGTTTTCCTGTTTGAGCTGGTCGATAATACTCCTGCCGTTTACGCTTGAGCCGATAAAAGAGATGATATTGCGTTTTTGAAATTCACGTACTATGTTAACTGCCGTCTTACTATCCGGTGCGGCACCGAGTATGGCCGCAAAACCAGGCATACGCCCGTCAACGAGCTGTATGCCGTAGTTACGCATCCACGTATCAGTATAAAATCCCACACAATCTTCTTGCGGCTCTTTTTTATACAAATACCTCAAGGCAACAATCAGTTCTTCAGCTAACAGGGTCGCTATACCACTATCTAAAGCGTCACCTAAGTAAGGCAGCCAAAGTTTATCGCTTGGCGTATCGTGCAATAAACTTTTTGCCTCGCCAAGAACAGGTATCATGTCAGCAATGGTTCGCACTTCGATACCTAAAAGAGCGTAACTGAAAGGAAGATAAAACGCCGTCTCAGGAAACTCAACCTTTTGCTTATCGCCTTTTTCCTGAATAGCTCTGTTTAAAAAATCTTCCGCTTCTTTTACTACTGCCTTTGCCCCTCTTATCGCGGCGCTGGCAACTATCTTAGACATTTCGAATCCTCCCTAAACCAATAATATATTACACAAAAATACCTTCAACCGACACACTGTTACTTAACTGCCCGGTTTTACGGGGCATTAATTGTTTTACTTTAGCATAACCAAAGTTATCATCCAACAACAAATTCTTTATATCCGTTATATCAACCCTCTCTCTTATCAAAGAAAGGTAAACGCCGGCGTTGTTAAAAGTCCCAACCATAATTAAACCGACTAATCTATTATCTTTAATTATTGCCTTTTTATAACTATCTCCCTTAAAATAAGTTTTAACCAGTTCTTGATAATTATTCCTATTCTCCTCCGGTATATTACGAATCCCTAAAGATATCAAACCAAGCCCGTAAAACTCAACGGAATTTTCCGCCACTGACCCGTTATAAACTCTCTTTTCACCGGCCATATTATATCCGGCAATCCTTCCCTGTAAAGAAGCGGCGCTCCAAAGAGCATTTACGCTACTGCGTTCTAAAACTAAATCATAAGTTTCGGCGCAATCGCCGGCGGCAAATATGCCTTCAAGGTTAGTTGCCAGGTACTGATCAGTCAAAATACCGGACTGCGTTTTAATGCCTGAACCTTTAACTAAATCTATATTAGACGCTACCCCTTTACCGATCACGACTATCTGACACTTTAACTTCTCCTGATTGTCTAAAACCAACCCTTCGACTTTATCTTTACCGAATATCTCTTTAGCGGCTAAACCAGTCCGTATTTTAATGCCGTTTCTTTCCAGCTGATCTCTTAAGATTACGCCGGCCGTTTTATCCAGCACCTGGCTCATGAGAACATTTGATTTTACAATCACCTCAACTTCTAATCCTTGAGCTTTTAATCCGCTGGCGGCTTTGAGTCCAACCAGGCCGCCGCCTAAGACAACGGCTTTCTTTGAAGAATTAGCAAGTTGAAGCAATCCCTTTGCATCGTCAATAGTCCTAAATTTATAAACTCCTTTCTTCTCTTCTTGCGCTATGCCTAAAGATTTGGCCGAACCGCCGCTGGCAACAAGGAGACGGTCAAATCGGAGTTTTTGACCGTCTTCTAACTGAACCTGTTTATCCTGCGGCACTATCCTGAGAACTTTCTTGCCCAAGATAATATCCACGCCGAACTTTTTATAAAAATCCTTGGGCCGCAGCGATAAATCATCGCGGCCGCGAGTCCCGGCTAAATAATAAGATATAAGACAGCGGCAGTAAGCGGGATGATTCTCGCTGGAAACAGCGGTTATTTTACCTTTGTTGTCAATTTGTCTGATTGCTTCGATAGCGCCAATTGCCGCGGCGCTGTTTCCGATTATTAAATAGTTCACTTTCCTCCTTCCTTTTTTCGCAAAAATTCCTCCCGGCTGCCGAAAAATAAACTTTTCGTGGGGCAGCTTTGCACGCAAACCGGATCATTTCTCTCATCAGCATTTTTTCCTATACACAAGTCGCATTTAACCGCTACCTTTTTATCGCTATCGATTATTAAGGCCCCGAAAGGACAGGACATGATACACATGCCGCAAGCGACACACTTTTCTTCATCTATTACCACCACGTTATTTACACTGTCTTTTGTTATGGCCGCACTCATACAAGATAATACACAAAGGGGTTCGTCACAGTGCCGGCACTGTAAAGGATAAATTCCGTCGCAAGAAACCTGTATAAACACACGTTTCTTAGGCAGAGGCTTTTCTTTAACAGCTGAATATATCTCTTTACTTTGAGAATTCACTAAGGCGCAGGCAATCTGGCAAGATTTACAGCCTAAACATTTTGAGATATCACAGTATATACGTTTCTCTTTCTTTGAAACCTTGCTCATGTTCACCTATCTTACTTTTGTGCGACGTACCATGTTCAATGAAAAATTTAAAATTTTACATTTTGTATTCTTAATTCTCTATACTATACGCTAAACGCTATCCGCTATACGCTGGGCTATTATCTTTATACATCACTCCCGACAATCCCAGTTTCTTCCTTTTTTGGTCAATATGTTCAATCATAATATGGGCGGCTTTGACGGGATCTTTCTCGAAAGCAAACTTTGCTCCCACAATATCCTCAAGATCAGAGGTAATATATTTTGTTAAATTCTCGCTGCCCAACACCGGATGCGGCGTGCCAAAAACGGTAAAGACACCGCTGGCGACAAAGTAAAACCCAATCGACACGGCTTTTTCACTCATCCATTCCGGCGCGGCGCCGGCAACAGGCAAATCGCTTATATCCTCTCCTAATCCGCCTTCTTTAACTATCTGTGACAGTATCAGGAGAATACGGGAATTATCCACGCAAGAACCAACATGAAGCACCGGCGGTATACCAACCGCCTCACACACCTCCTTTATACCGCTACCAGCAAAATCATGAGCTGTCTCGGGAGTAAGCAAACCGTCCTTAGCGCAGGCTATGGCCGAACAACCGGTTTGAACCACTAACACGTCATGCTTAATAAGTTCTTTGACCATAACGACATGGGCCCAATCATGTTTTATGTTTGGGTTATTACAGCCGACCACGCCGGCAACGCCGCGTAATCTACCAGAGATAATCGCGTCGTTAAGCGGCCGATAGGTAGCGCGGTATTTACCGCCAAGAAATCTAAAGGCATTTTCCATCGTAAAGCCGGCGACTAAACCTTTTAAATCTCCTGGTATATCAACTCTATCGGCAACTCTGTTTTTGTAGTTATCAACGCCTTGTTTTATAATATCTTTCGCTATATCGTAAGCGCGGCTTGAATCAAACTCAACGTGTTTAACGCCGGGAAATTTACATTTCGCTGACGTTGTAATAAGTTTTGTGTGAAAACAGTTAGCCACGCTTGATAAGGCCGGCATTATACACTGCACGTCAACGACCATAAGTTCAACCGAACCGGTAAGAATCGCCAATTCTTGCTGTAAAAAGTTTCCCGCTGAAGGCACACCGTGCCGCATTAGAATCTCATTTGCCGTAC
>JBDRDG010000189.1:0-4437 GCA_043821045.1 Candidatus Omnitrophota bacterium
AAATCTGGCCGGGATAGATGTAAGCGTGAGAACTGAAAATATCAGCTGTATCAGAAAGGTCATCAAGGGACTGTTGGAACCACTCCTCACTTTCCACTTCATCGGAAACTATAACTTTTACTGCCAATCCCTTCTTATCCAGACCGTGCTTGACCAAACGATGAATCCGGACATAATTCTCAAACGGCGTTTTCTTCAGCCACCCATAGGTAAGTTCCGGTTCATTGGTAAGTGTCCAGAACTGAACGCAAGTGTACCCTCTCTCCTTTACTAAATATTCAATCAACCCTAAAACCGCGCCGGCACTTTCACTCACGTTCCACCAGGGAGAATTCTTCATCCAGTCAACAGTCACTATAATAACCTTTGTCCCCATACTTTGATAAACATCAAGCGTATTATAGAGGCTGCGCATTTCGTCACTCTCCCAGGTAAAGGTTTTATAATCAGCGCTGGGATTCCAGGTCTCCCAGGGAACGAAAATACGCGTAATCGGCAATTTCATGCCGCGGATACGCTGGGTGTTTAACTTTATATCTTCGGCGCCAACCCCGGCTTCTTTATTCTCCCGCGTCCATAACCAGGGAAGAGTTTCGGCGCCGAAACCGTAGAAATTATCGTTAATCACAACCTCAGGGAACACTCCGACTTCTACGGTTTGTTTTACTCCCTCGGCGAATAAAACAGACGGTGATAGAAAAATAAGGATTATTATTGGTAAGAAAAGCATTAGATCCTTCGACTTAACCCCTTTGAGTCTTCTCTCAGGATTTCCCGCTCCTGCTGGATCCCGTTTGATACAATAAATCGAGGTGCGGGAAATTCCTTCGATTCGTCCCTTTATGCCTCGCTCAGGATTAATTCGACTAAGGCATTCTGTGCGTTTAGGCTTCAAAATACCAAGTCTCATTGAACTATCTTTTATTTGTGACATGCAACGAAACTTTATTTACCAATTCGCTATATACTTTTTCTATATCGCGCGCGTTCTCTTCTATAGATTTAACCTGGTTTTTGTGTTGGGAAAGTTCTTCTAATAACCGTCTGTTGTCTATCGCATTTTTCATCTTGGCGTAAAGATCATCGACACTGCCGGATTCAAACAGCAAACCATTTTTGTTGTCCTCAATTAGTTCCGGCACCCCGCCGGCGCGCGCGGCAATAACCGGCGTCTGTGTAAGGAGCGCCTCCAGCAAAACTAAGGGAGCGTTCTCATGCCAGATAGAGGGAAACACAAGGAGATCAATTTCGGATAAAACATCGCCCACACAGGAGTTATTAAACTCGCCGATAAAACGTATGTTATTATTCTTACAGCTCTTTCTAACCTTTTTGGCATAACTCTCAACCCCTATATACGGCTCTGCCTTGCCATATATTTTAAGCTCAACATCGCTGTCGGTTATTCTATTAAAGGCTTCGATTAAAATATGGACACCTTTTGCCGGATGGATAGCGCCGATAAAGCCAAACCTTAATTTATCCGATTGTTTACGCTTAAAATCAGCGAAGCGGCCGGCCTCAATGCCATTCGCGATAAAGCTGATTTTATCCCGCGCTATGCCGGACGCGACAAACTTGTTTAAGAGAAAACGCGACGGCACGATAAACATATCGACATCGCTAAACACTTTGTTTACAACCCATTTTCTCTCTAATATCTTATTGACCGCATCATTCTTGGAGAGAAAAGTCTTTTTAGCATAGATAAGATATCCCGCCTTCAGCCATTGGACCATTAGCCGCGGCAAAAGACGGGATAATTTATAATACAAAGCTAAAACACCTTTTTTATAACTTAAACGGCTAATCATACAGCCTACACAACGCTTGCTATCCGCGCCGCCGCACAACGACATACTATTATATAAAAACTGCCCCTGGGGACATAACAACCAGTAATCATGCAAAGTAAAGACAATGGGGATGTTTCTTTTCTTTATCGCCGCGATTATCGAAGCTGATAAAAAATGCAGGTGGTGTATATGGACTATATGCGGTTTTACCTCTTCTAAAACAAAAACGAACCTCTCTTCTATGGATTTATTAACATAAGTATCTTCAAAACAATTGTAGTTTCGGCAGGTATTATTTATTGAAAAACAGGTTAAATCATCGAATCTTTTCTCTTGTAACTGATAATCTTTCCTTTTCTCATCCCTTAGGCGATGGAAGATAAAAACTTCATGTTGCTTAGATAATTCTTTGGACAAATGATATGTATGGATTTGGGTTCCACCATAGGAGTAAGGCAAAAAATTATGGACGACCTGTAATATTTTCATAATTAATTTATCGCGGCAAAATACTGCCCCAACACGGAAAGAAAGCTCGATAAAATAACGCGCGGCATACGGACAATCGCTAAAACCAGGCTGGCTTCATTTCTTAAGCAGTACGCCGCCGCGAAAAGAGGAAAAGCTACTAGATTCTTAATAAAAGAGAGAAAAGACGGAAAGGTCCGGTAAGAAAAAAGATCATACAACAGGCGCTGGTTAAGATACGACCGTGTGTATGATTCGGCTAGACCTAACTGATGCGAATGGATAACCGCGATATCATCTCTGTAAGCGATCTTATACCCGGCCTCCAGCGCCCGCTTTGACCATCGCAGATCTTCACCGAAATCGGTCTTCTCAAAATTAATTTTTTCCCAGACGCGTTTTCTTATACAGGAAGAGACATTATCAAACTGGCAAAAACGGTATTTTTCACGGGGAGAAAAACCAGCATAATCATCCTTATCCTTAATCCAACGTATTTGGCTCTCTTTAGGAAAATGGTTTTCAATCTGCCATCTGATTAAACAGGAAACGCCTTCTCGCGGCTCCTGGCGGCAGTATGCTCCGGCAATATCCTCATCTTTTTCCAAAACTGCCACAAGATTTTTAAGCCAATTACTACTTTTAGGCAAAGCGTCCTGAGAAAGGAAAACCAAAAACTCTCCCTTCGCCTCTCGTGCGGCAAAATTACGCGTTAGGCCGTGGTTAAACTCTCGCGGCGCAATAGGATAGAACTTAACGCCTTTTTGTCTGCAAACATCTTCGATATCGTAAGGTGAACCGGAATCAACGCATATCCCCTCAAAATTACCGCTGAACTCCTGATTAAAAAGAGTATCGACCAGTCTGGAAAAATATTTTTTCTTATCCTTGGTCAATATAATAACCGAGACTCTCATATATTTACGACAGATTCTGACTTACGCTTAGAAACCACCTCTTTTACAGCGGCTAATATACTCTCTATTTGTATCGCATCCATACAGTTAGGCTTCTTATCGCACTTGTTACGGTAACAGGGCGCGCACTCTTTAGGCGTGACAATCTTTACTCCCCGGCCGTAAAGTTCAATTTCCTGAGGACAGGTCGGACCGAAAAGGACAACCGTAGGGACTCTTAAAGCGATAGCGATGTGCATAGCCAAAGTATCGGCGGTAATAATTAATGAACATTTTCCGATTAAGGCGGCGAAATCTTTAACGCTGTTATCACAGCCGCTGTTAATCACTCCCTGGCCCGTCTTTTCTTCTATATAATCGTTTATTTCTTCCTCAAGCGGCCCGCCAAGCAACAGGACCCGCGCGGTTAGCTTTTCATTTAATATTTCTATTACCTCAACTATTCTCTCTTTGCCTAAGTTCTTATTAGCGAAAACCCTGCCGGAACCGGTATTAACCCCTATAACAATATCGGCATCATGCAAGCCGTTTCTTTTAAAAAAACTATCAGCAAAATCAATGTTACCTTTATCCAAAACCAGCTCATATGGGTTGTTTTCAAACTTAAGTTTAACTGTCTCAAATATCAGTTCCGGATAAGTCTTTTCGTTCTTAAAAAACTTTAATTCATCATCCAATCCAAGCCTAACTGAATATTCAGCTTCTTTATTAAAAGCGACCAATCTATTATCTTGGTCTAAACCAAATCCATACTTTTCATTGGCTTTAATTGCCGTTGCCAGTTGTATTGCCTCAATATCCTTATCCAAAGATATAACAATATCAAAATCTTCAGTTTTTAACTCATTCTTTATTTTTGAGTTATAAACCAAAATGCGGTCTATGTTTTTATTGCCCTCCAGAAGCTCTTTACCTGACTTACCGACTAGCCAAGTCACGTGACTATCAGAATATCTTTTTTTGATACCAGACAAAAGAGGAGTCGTTCTTAAAACATCACCGGCGGAAGCTAACTTAATAACCAAGATCTTTTTTTTATTGTATTCCATATTTTATTTTATAACCAGCGATCTCCGTTATCCGAAACGATCAGTTCCAATGCGATAGCCACCTATCTTCTTGACCGACAACCGTCCTTTTCCAACAAGCGCATTCTTTAATCGCACAGGCCTTCGGCTCCTCTAGGAGCTTAAAATCCCTATCATCCAAAAGATTTCCCAGTTTTTCTGCGCCGGTAGAACAACAGCGATAAACGT
>JBDRDG010000190.1:0-5851 GCA_043821045.1 Candidatus Omnitrophota bacterium
CGTAACCGTCGGCGGCGTGAGCGGCGGCCTGTTCATGACGGGTTAAGATAAATTTAAACGGCGCATCGTAAATAGCGTCAAATATCGGTATAACTGACCCGCCGGGATAGCCGAAAAGAACTTCAACCCCCTCTTTAATCAGGCTTTCAATAATAATCTTCGCGCCTTTCATATCAATAAATATGTTTTATCGTCTAAAACTCCAAACTTTATTAGCGTTTAACGGATAGCGTATAGTATCAACTACTTCAAAATGCCATCCCCATTTAAAAATAACCAAGAAACAAGATACAAATCCTGGACTTTAACAATGATATACTTGCAATTAAATCACAATATACAATACACAAATCACAAACAATACAATCCCGCCGCGCGGGATCCCGCTCTATAAAATTAATCAAAGGCACAGGAAAATCAAAACACCAAAATCACAAAAATCCTTTTGTTTATTGTATTTTCGGTATTGTAATTTGTTTGTAATTTGGAATTTGTGATTTGTAATTTTATTCATCGTTTCTACTTGGTTATTGTTTCTTGTATCTTGATTGTCCTCTATTTACCCTCCATAAAACTATACGCTGCATGATATCCGCTATATTGGGAGGCTTATTCTTTCACACAACTTTTGACACTGCCTAAAAAACACTCTATTTTATAAAGAAGAATAGAAATGATTATATCACCTGAAGCGAAAAAAACAATAGCTTAATCTTTTTTGAACACAGCGCCGGTCGATGAAGAGGTTACAATCTGTGAATACCTGTACAAATACCCTTCTTTTACCCTAGGCGGCA
This sequence comes from Candidatus Omnitrophota bacterium, assembly GCA_043821045.1. Taxonomy (GTDB): domain Bacteria; phylum Omnitrophota; class Gorgyraeia; order Duberdicusellales; family 4484-171; genus JBDRDG01. The sequence goes on from JBDRDG010000190.1 coordinate 798, forward strand.
TAATTTTTATCTTTTTCTTTCTCGCGTTTATTTCACCAGGAGAAAGGTCAACTCCTATCTTCCTCGCAGTTATATCAATAACAATTTTGTCACCGTCGTTTAAATAAGCGAGTAATCCGCCTTGCGCCGCTTCGGGAGAAATATGGCCTATACAGGGCCCGCGCGTTCCGCCGGAGAAACGGCCGTCAGTTATCAAGGCCACGTGCTTATGCAAACCCATACCGACGATAGCGCTTGTCGGTGAAAGCATCTCGCGCATACCCGGTCCGCCGCGAGGGCCTTCATAGCGGACGACGACGACATCCCCTTTTTTTATCTTACCGGCTAAAATAGCCTTCATCGCGTCTTCTTCACAATTAAACAGGCGCGCCTTGCCGGTAAACTTACGCATATCTGCGTCAACCGCCGACTGTTTTACGACGCAGCCGTCGGGAGCAAGGTTACCGTAAAGAATAGCGATACCGCCCTCTCTATGATAAGGCTTATTAACCGGCCGTATGATATCACCGTCAAAAACCGTGGCTTTTTTGGCGATCTCTTTTATTTTCTTACCGGAAACCGTTATATTATCATGAATTTCTGCGTACAATCTTTTTAATACCGCCGGGATTCCGCCGGCAATATCTAAATCTTCCATAAAAGCATCGCCGCCGGGCCTTAAATTAGAAATATGAACAGTTGTTTTGCTTATCCGATCAAAATCTTTTAAGGTCAAAGTTACTTTTGCCTCATGAGCTATAGCCATAAGGTGTAAGACTGTGTTGGTTGACCCGCCCAAAGCCATGTCTACGCGCACGGCGTTTTCTAAAGCCGCTCTATTGACTATATCCCGCGGCTTTATTCTCTTCTTTACCAACTCGACTATTTTCTGGCCTGACTCATAGGAAATCCTTTTTTTACGGCTTAAAGGAGCCGGGGTAGTAGCGCAAAAGGGCAAAGAAAGCCCCATAGTTTCAATTAAACACGCCGTGGTATTAGCCGTATACAAACCTTGACAGGCCCCACAAGAAGGACAGGCTTCCATCTCAAGGGCGGCCCGTTCTTTTTCTTCAATTTGGCCGGCTTTAAATCTGCCGACAGCTTCAAAGGTATCCCGGACTAAAGATAAGCGTTTTTTACCAAGATGGCCCGCCAGCATCGGGCCGGCGGTTACCACAATTGCAGGGATGTTCAGCCTCAAAGCACCCATGATCATACCGGGATTAATCTTGTCGCAGTTGGTAAGCAGTACTAATCCGTCGAGGGAGTTAGCACCGCCGATAGTCTCAATAATATCGGCAATAAGCTCTCGTGACGGCAAGGAATAGCGCATGCCAAAATGGCCCATTGCGATACCGTCACAAATACCCGGCACGCCAAAGATAAAAGGAGTGCCTCCGGCATTTTCTACCCCCCGCTCAATATACCGTTCTAACTCACGCATATTAGTGTGTCCCGGTATAAGATCGGTAAAACCGGAAGCTATGCCAATAAACGGCCGGTTGATATGAGAAAAAGAAAGGCCGCTACCATACAAAAGGGCCCGGTTAGGCATACGCTCTAAACCTTTTTTTATCTTATCCGACCGCATCATTTCCTTCCTATTAATTAGCGTATAGCGTTTAGCGGATAGCGTTTAGGATATACACAATGTATCTTGTTATTTCTATACGCTATACGCCATACGCTAAACGCTAGTAATTAGTCTGCTCCCTCAAGCTCGCCTAAATCTTTCTCTTCTTTTAGAAAATCTTCTCTTTTCTTCTCTACTCTAAAAGGTTTAATATATTTGTTAACCAAATCTTTAGTATCTTTAATGTTAAGCTTCTCGAATAAAAAGGAAAATTCTTCTTCCATTACGGAAGAAATCTTATCTCTTAAGTCATGCGGCAAAGAATAAATCTCCCGTTTAAACGGCCCTAAGGCTTTTTTACGCGTTTTATATATAAATTGATCGTCCGTCTGATCAGATTTTTTCTCATCAGCGCAGTTATCATGTAACCAGGCGTAAATCTTCTCCTTTAAACCCAAAGGCAGATAATCATAAACTATATTCTGAAATTGCGTGGCCAAATGAATTTCGGCGCAGCTAACTTCGGGGAACCTGTGGAAAGCGTCATTAGGCAGAGTCGACGCCCCGTGTTGAACAGCACCGGTCATAGCGAACTCTTTGCGGCCGATATCAGAAAGGATTTTTAAGGTATCAAAATCAATACTTACTTTGGCGATGGAACCATCGGGTAAGACAACGCCGCCATGGGTAGTACCGGTCTGAATGCTTATTTTAGAGATCCCTTTAATCCCTTTTATTCGCTCCATGTACCCTTTCATGAACGCCCTTAGCTCTTCGGGAGTTGAATTCTTCCCGCCGACTTCGCCGATTTCACCGCCGATTGAAATGTCGATGCCTTGCGGCTGCAGTTCTCTGATAAATTTAGTGAATATCGCGCAGACGTCGCAATTTAACTTCTGCTGGTCATCAATCGTCTGCTTTGACAGATCAACCAAAGTAGATGAGTCTATATCAATATTGTAAAAACCGCCAGCCACTGCCTCTTTAATAAGTTCTTTAAGCTGGTTAACCTCTTTGTCGGGATCTTCTAGATAATTTTTGGCTTTGACTTGAAAATGGTCGCCTTGAATGAATACCGGCCCGCTGTAATTTTCTTTCATCGCCGCTAAAAGGATAAAGGTAGTATACTCCTGCGGCCTCTGGGCGGTATAACCAATCTCGCTCTTGGCAATCTCAAAGATAAACGCGCCGGCGTTTATCTTCTTAGCCGCCTGAAAAACCGCTCTCGCTAAATCATAAGTTAATGTCCGTATATTCATCGCCGGCACGGTAAACTGCGGCAGGTTCTCTTTTGCTCTTGCTTCATAAAGAGATTGAATTGAAGAAAGGATTATCCCTAAATCCTGCGCTGCTTGGTAAATAACCCACTGGCATATCTTCTTGACGCGCACAGAGTTACTTAAAATCAAAGTGTCAACAAGGTTATCGACAACTTTTGATCTAAAAGCCTCTTTGTCTTTAATCGTTACTTTGCCGTCAATAAGCTCAACAATAGCTTCATTGAATAGTTCCGTATCATCACGATAAATCATCTTACGTCCTCCTTTAACTTAACTTATTGTCAAAAATATGTTTTGTCTTCTAAAAACTATTATTTATTATTAGCGTATAGCGGGTAGCGTTTAGCGTATAGCTAAATTTTGTTGATTCTAATATCTCCTGTCTTTTATACGCTATACGCTAGTATATGGTTTGAAAAACAACTCCTTCTAGTCTTATTCTTCCATAAACTTTTGACAACACCAAGATTAAGACAATTATATACCAAAGAGAGTAATTATGTAAGTATTTTAATTAATCTATAATAACTATCTATCTCTATTTCGCTTTTCTTAGGATAGGTAACTGTCTCCAAAGGCACGCTAACTAATTTATTTTTATTTAATGCCACACAGTGGCCGCTAATACCGTCGTTAATAAGCTCAACGGCATAATTACCCAGACGGGCGGCTAGAATACGGTCAAGCGCCGTAGGCGACCCGCCTCTCTGGATATGCCCTAAAACAACCACGCGCGTCTCAAACGAAGTCTCACTAGTAATCGTCCGGGCGACATCGCTGGCTTTTGCTCTACCTTCGGCGACAATAATTATCCAGCTTATTTTACCTTTATTATTACCCTCTTTAATCGCCCGCGACATCGATTCTATATCGAACTCTCTTTCCGGTATGAGAACTTCTTCACAACCGCCGGCGACAGCAGCCTGCAGAGCGATATAGCCGCAGTCACGCCCCATCACCTCAACGACGAAAATCCGTTCCAGACTAGTAGCCGTATCCCTTATCTTATCTAAAGCATCCAAAGCGACATTTACAGCCGTATCGGCGCCGATAGTAAGTTCAACGCCGTTTACGTCGTTATCGATAGTCGCCGGAATGCCTATAGTCGTAATATTGCATTCGCTGGCTAAAACATGGGCGCCGCTTAGCGAACCATTACCGCCGATGACAATTATCCCATCAAGCTTATGCTCCTTAATATTCTTTACTGCTTGTTTTCTGCCCGCCTCAGTTAAAAAACGCTGTGAACGGGCGGTTTTAAGTATCGTACCGCCCTGATTTATTATGCCGGAGACAGAACGCCGGCAAAGAGGGAGAAAATCAGCGTCAATTAAACCTTCGTAGCCTCTATATATGCCAACGACTTCAATGTTGTAAAAACAGGCAGTTCTCACTACCGCCCGCAGGCAAGCATTGACTCCCGCGCAATCTCTGGTCAACACCCCAATTCTTTTCATAATCTTATTATTAGCGTATAGCGTTTAGCGGATAGTTAAATTTTGTTGATTCTAATATCCCCTGTCTTCTATACGCTAAACGCTATACGCTAGTTTTACGTCCCTATTTGCCAGCTGGAAAGGTAAACCTTCTGCTCCGGCGTAAGTTTATCAATCTTTATATTCATCGATTCAAGTTTTAAGACGGCGATTTGCTTATCAATCTTATCAGGAACTTTATAAACTTCTTTTTTCAGTTTCTGATAATTCCCGGCAATATACTCACAACTTAAAGCTTGATTGGCAAAACTCAAATCCATTACTTCCGCCGGATGGCCCTCGGCGCAGGCTAAATTAACCAGCCTTCCTTCACCAAGGATATAAATACTTTTTTTATTCTTAACGCTATATTCAAAGACAAGCGGTTTTACCTCTTTCTTTTTAACTGCCATTTTCTCTAAACTCTTAATATCAATTTCGACATCGAAATGGCCGGAGTTAGCGACTAAAACTTTGTCTTTCATTAAGAGAAAATGCTCTTTTGTAATAACGTTTATATCGCCGGTGACGGTTATGAATATATCGCCTATTTTAGCCGCATCTCTCATCGGCATTACTCTAAAACCGTCCATAATCGCCTCTAAAGCTTTGAAGGGATCGACCTCACATATGATTACGTTTGCCCCCAACCCGCGCGCGCGTAAAGACACTCCTTTACCACACCAGCCATAACCGCAGATAACAACCGCCGTTCCGGCAATAAGCTTGTTTGTCGCCCGGATAATG
>JBDRDG010000191.1:0-15827 GCA_043821045.1 Candidatus Omnitrophota bacterium
GGAGAATTCTTTGGGGATAAACTGGACGGCTTTTACCGAGAATTTGTTTGAGGTCGGTAATTTTACAATTTCGGGGGCAAGCGCTCCCGGTTCGATATCGCAGAGTATACCCTATAAACCGACGCTATATACTCCCGGGAGCACGGACTCTTCCGATGAAGAGACCCCTTTTACCCTGACAATATTCCACGAGAATATAAATGCCGTGTTAAAGGCTTTGGCTAATAATTACGATACCAACCTTCTCTCGGCGCCGCGGGTTACCACGGTAAATAACCGTCAGGCCGAGATTAAGATAATTGAGAAATTACCCTGGGCGGAACCCGAAGTGGAGATGAACGATACCGGCGGTATTGCCGTTACCTGGAATATAAATTTTGAGGAGGTGGGAATAATTCTAAAAGTTACACCGATAATAACCGAAGACGGAAATATTTCCATGGAACTCGAACCGGAAGTCAGTGAGAAGGTCAGCGATTACTCTCTTACCGTCATCCAGGGAACTACCCAGATTCCTTATACCGTACCGGTTATCGATACGCGTAAAGCCAATACAAAAGTGGTTATCGGCAATAAGCAGACCCTTATTATCGGCGGTTTGATAAAAGAGAAGAATATAAAGGGTGCTACTAAAATCCCTCTTTTGGGTGATCTGCCTCTCTTAGGATACTTTTTTAAAAGCAAGAAAGATACCCATGATAAGACAGAACTGCTGATTTTTGTTTCAGCGACGGTTATTACCACCGCTGAGATGTCACGCATGGCAAAAAAAGAGAAAGGCGTCGGCAAGTGGTATATGGATGAAGGTAAAGTATATCAAGAGAAACCCCTTGACCAGGAGAAAGAAGCTAATAAGGCGAAGAGCCCTTCCCGGCAAGAGAAAAAGTTGAATCAAAAGGAAGAAGCCTCCAGGCAGGATGGTGAAAAGAAAGAAACAGAGGATCAGAAGGAAGGGAAGAAAGAAAGCAAAAAGGAAGCCGTCCCTAAAGAAAACAAAGAGACTAAAGACAGCCAAAAGGCAGTGGACTCTAAACAAGAAGAGAAAAAGAAAGATAATTTAAATAAAGGTATTTGGGAAAAAGGTGTTTGGCGCAAAGGCGATTAAAGCTCAAACTAGCGTATAGCGTATAAAAGATAGGAGATAATTAGAATCAACAAAATTTAACTATACGCTAAACGCTACCCGCTGTCCGCTAAATATATTTTAAAATAAGGTTATATCTATAAGGAGGAAAAGTATGGCTAACTGGGAAAAAAATAAGATCGTGGGGGCTATCGCCGGGATATTTGTTTTAGTTTCCTTGTTCTTAATCGGAAAAGCTTTTCTGTCATTGATGCCGAAGAAGACTACCCCCGTGATAGAACAGCTCATAGAGGCGGGCGGATAAGCGGCATATCGAGGATTATTGTGATTAGGGAGGTGATATCGATGAAGAAATCTTTCACTCTTATCGAACTTATGGTAGTGATAGCGGTTATAGGGGTGCTGTCGGCAGTTTTAGTCCCGAGTATATCGGGGCTGGTCGATAAAGCCAGAGTCGCGGCGGCACAGCAGGTAGTAAAGACGGTGGCTAACGCGGCGCGGGCTCTATTTTTAGATACCGGTCTATGGCCGGGCGGGCCTAACGAGGCGGATACGACAGGAAGAAATATGAACGCAGCCGCTTATGGTCTGATTAATACCGACGGCCGCTACGGTTCTGCCTGGCAGGGGCCGTATCTCGATAAGGCAATAGGCTTGGACCCTTGGCAAAGGGACTATATATACGATGGCGGCGGCGCCGAACACAGGCAAATAGGCCAGGCCTGTTTTATATCTTATGGACAGGACGGAGTAAACAACGGCTCAGTCAACAATACCAGTTTACAGGCACAGGGCGATGATATCGTTGAATACTTAAATCAATGAGAGTTGGCATTTTGAAGCGTAAGCGCACAAAATGCCTTAGTCGACCGTGTTTTGAGTCCTTCGAGAATACTCAGGGTAAATGGTTCGATATGACTCACCATCATTCGAATCATCATGAGCTTGTCGAATGATTCTGCCGAAGGGACGAAGTCGAAGGCATTTGTCATGAGCGAAGTCGGTAGATGTTCATTCAGTAGAACCAAAACCTACGCTGGCGACAAAAAAATAAAATTACATATGATTAATCTTTGGAAAAAGATTAATTGATATAATAGCTCATCGGTAAAAACCTGCTTTCATCCGTAAATTAACAAACCAAAAACATGAGTCGAGTACTCTCTTTTTCAGGTATAAGTAAAAAATTCGCCAAGATCGATATACTGCGTGATATAAATCTCGAAATAGAAGATGGTGAGATTTTCGGTCTTATCGGCTTAAATGGCGCCGGAAAGACCACGCTTCTTCGCTGTCTCTTAGGATTAGCCAGAGTGGATAAAGGTCTTATAAGGTTTAAAGGCAAAATTCTAGCCGATAAGGATATTCAGGCCGCTTTTGGTTTTCTGCCGGAGAATTTCCTGCCGCCTTACAATCTTAAAGGTGAGGAATTGCTGACGCTTCTTAGCTGGGGTGGAGATTATTTCGCGAACAATACTTGCCATAAGCCGCCGTCTTATGAGTCTAGTGCCGTTTATCTGTTGAAAAGCGTAGGTTTAGGCAACGATGGAGGAAAATATATAAAGACCTATTCTCGCGGCATGATTCAGCGCTTAGGCTTAGCCTGCGCTTTATTAAAAAACCCTAAGATCATAGTCCTTGATGAGCCTACCTTAGGATTAGATCCCGTCGGACAGAAACAGGTTTTTGATCTTTTGGCCGATTTCAATAAGCAAGGCAAAACTATTTTCTTTTCTTCCCACATCCTTTCGCAAATCGAGAAAAACTGCAGCCGGATAGGCATACTTCATGCCGGCCAAATTAAATTCGTCGGGACAGCGGAGGGAATAAAGAGTAAACATAATGTTTCGCATTTAGAAGAGGCCTTTTTAAAGGAGATAGGATTATAGTGAAAGAAATTTTTTCAGTTGCCTTTTTGACTTTTAAACAAGCGGTAAGAAGCAGGCTTTTTACGGGAGTGATTTTCTTTTTTGTCTTTTATGCCTTCTTTTGCACTATTTTGGGCGAGTTGTCGCCGGGTGAAACCCAAAAGGTCATGCGATCCGCCGCTTTGGCCGGCATAGAGATAACTGCCGTCGGGCTGATTGTTTTCACCATTGTTTTTAATTTTTACAGAGAAAAAGAGAGCCATATGCTCGATATTTATCTTTCCAATTTTAAACGTTCCGATTATGTGACTGGCAAAATACTTTCCTATATTTTCATCTCGTTGTTTTATATTATTCTTTCAGGCCTTTGTTGCTGGTTGCTCCTTTCTCTTTATGGCGCCTTTAGCCCAGCTTTTTTAGCCGCCTTATACTCCATATTTTTAAAAGTTTCCATAGTCGTCTCTTTTTGCCTAATATTTACTTCTTTTTTTTCATCGCCAATCATCGCTCTTTTAATCACTTTTTTCCTATATGTAAGCGCCCAAGTTGGCCGTGCCGCTTTAGACGCGGTTAATCTTTACGGCCGGAAGCTGCAGCAAACAGTAGTGTTGTTGTTTTATTCACTCCTTCCTAACATGGATAAGTTGGATATTAATAATCTTGCGGCTTACGGTAAGGTGCCTGATTTTGTCTTCTTTTTTCAAATCACTTTCTACAGTTTACTTTATATTTCTTTATTATGGTTAATCAACATACTTCTCTGGCAAAAAAAAGAGTATTGATTACTATATGCTCTTTGCTTTGCGCCTTTGGCGTGGCTTTTTATTCTTACTATTTAGAGACGAGGTTTCCGCCAGGCAAAGAGAGGCTTTTCTATCTGCCGCCGTCTAAATACTTGAAAGTCATCAGCGGTAATTTCAAGGGTTTTGTAGCCGATATTTTCTATATCAAGGGTGTTTTGGCGATAGCGACTAAATTTGATGATCGTTCCCTTTGGTTTGACTGGGTGCAGAGTAATTTCCGATTGGCCCTTGAGCTTGATCGGGGATTGATTCAGAGTTATTTCTTCGCCGGAGTAGTAATTGCCGAAGATAGAGAAAGTATAAGGAAAGGGATTGATTTTCTAAAGATGGGATTAGACTCAAATCCCCGCCAGTGGCGTATTCCTTACTGGATAGGTTTTAACTATTATCAATTGGGAGATTATCTTAAAGCGATAGAATATTACAAGAAAGCTTCGCGTTTGCCTCAGTCACCGAAATTCTTAAGCAGCGTCCAGCCGATGCTTTATTATCGGGCGGGAGAAGCTAGTTTGGGAATAATTTATCTTGAGAGCCTTGCGGCGACGACAGAAAATTCTAAACAGGCGGAGTGGATTAATAAAAAGCTTGAGTGGCTCAAAGACATAGTTTTTTTGGAAGAGAAGCTGGTTGAATTTAAAGCAGAATATGGCCGTTTGCCGGACGATTTAGATGAGTTGGTTGAAACGGGAGTGATCGGTAGTATCCCGGATGATAATTTTGGACGCGGTTACTATTTCGATAAGGATTCGAAAAGAATAAAATCACGATTTTCTGACGACGCGCCGCTAACGTCTTCTTCTTGTCCCCGCTGTTCAGAATAGTTGCAATTTATTTTAAACGGTGATATTCTGTAAGTGACAGACAAAGTTGTATGGAAGATAAGATCGAATATAGCGTATAGAAGAGAGGAGATATTAGAATAAACGAAGTTTAACTATACGCTAAACGCTACCCGCTATACGCTAATAAAAGTTCTTAGAAGGCAAAAGATATTTTTGACAATACGTCCCCGGTTGGGGAGGAGGTGTTATTATGGCGAAATGGAGGAATAATAAGCTGGTCGGTATAGCGGCAGGTGTTATTACAGTGTTGTGTGCCGTGGCGGTGGCAAAAGAGATTGGCAAAGCTTTTACGCCGCCTTTGCCCCGATATGTAAGTGTTGTGCTTAAAGGCAAAATAGACACAGAGGGAAATCCCTATGTAGAAGGTATGCCGGTTGAGGAAGTTAAAAATAGCTATGGTTATACCGACAAACAACTTAAAGATATGAATTATACTATAGTGATTAAGTCTGAGAAGTAATCATAAGAAAGGTGGTGGCAGAAATGAATAAGAAAAGAGCATTTAGTCTTATAGAGCTTATGGTTGTGATTGCGATAATCGGCGTGTTAACAGCCATGCTCGTGCCGCAGGTTCAGGATTTTGCCGCGCGGGCAAGAGATACTAGACGTCTTTCCGACATCAAAAATATCGCTAGTGCGGTTATTCAGTATAAGATGGATTACGGCCGCGTGCCGGAGACGCCGGAAGGCGTATCTGATGCCGGCGAGTATGTCGGTAACGGCGGCAGTTTCGAAAATGCTATCCAGCCGATAATTGGTGAAGTGATATCGCCTGATCCCTTGTGGAACCGGGACAGCAGTACTTATTACTACTATTATGACCCGCGCCACTGCTCTGATATATTGGGGCTTGGTCCTAACAATGCCGCTGTTTTATCATTTCAGACGGCAGAGACCACAACTGTTGAATTGAAACGAGAAACTACCTGCGGCGGCGACGGCGGGCAGAACGTGGCTGCTTATAATGACGTTATTTTGTGGTAACCGGAAAAACGATATATTTATCGTTAACTCGAGATTAGCCTCTTTTAGCCGCATTAGGAATAATTTTTACCTTCCATTTAGATTTCTTTCATGATAAACTTTTAATGAGACTTGCGTTTTTCAAGCGAAGGGCGGAAAAATGGTTAGCGTAATGAGGCTGTACTTTTTCAAGCCGTAGGGGAAGAAAAATTACACAGCCGAATTATCCCGAGTGAGTCCGGGGTAATTTTACGCAGAAAAATTACCCCCGGTATATAGCGAAGAAGGGGTAGTGTTTCATCCGAGACTTCCGCAGGCGAAGAGGCAGATTGAGACTTGCGTTTTTCAAGCGAAGGGCGGAAAAAAGCTGAGGCGTAATGAAGCTGTGATTTTTCAAGCCGCAGGGGAAGAAAAAACACATAGCTGAATTATCCGCACCTTTGATTAATCCTATATAGCGGGATCCCGACAGAGTCGGGAATCCTGAGTGAGTCCCAAAGGGACGAGTCGAAGGAAATTATGAAAACCGCGTATCTCCTAGCGGGTATCAGGTAAGACCTCTAAGCGATGAGAGCGTTTTATAAAAAAAAATGTTTAACTTTTGTAGAAATGGTTGTGGTAATAGTAATCATAGCGGTAATTATCGCCTCATTTATTACCGCTTTCGCAACGGTTAATTCGACAAAGCTTGAGGCCCAGGCAAGAAAAATAGTCAGTGATTTATATCTGGCGCGGGAATTAGCCTTGGCAAATAATATTGACTACTGCATTAATTTTGATTTCAATGCCAATACAAACAGGTATTATTACGAAACTTATCAGGGTGCCTGTCTTGCCGGCACTCTTATCGGTTGGGATAATTTACCGCCCTATGTAAGTTTTAGCGTTCCCGCCGTACCGTTTACCTTAACATTTTACACATTTGACGATTTCCAGATGGGCGGCCAGGCAAGCAGTCCGGCAAGTATTAATAGTCAGTTGGCTATAACGCTGAATCAGGACAGCGCGTATAAAACAGTGCGTGTATTTGAAGATACGGGTTATGTAAAGATAGAGTAACAAATTCATCGACTTACCCGGGAATCCTCGGGGTCCCGGTGTTCGATATAGTCGTTGGAGGTTCATTCAACCCAGATTTTTCTAAGCCGAAGGCTATGAAAAATCTGCCCGGATACCCTTACGGGCAGGCTACTCTCGGACCGACCCCGAATTTTCTAAGCCGAAGGCTATGGGAAAATTCGGGAAGGTCGGGGTTACCTAAAGAATTTGCTTGAACTCTTTTATTTTGCAAGTTGCTCTCATAACCATATAGTTTTCATGAGGTAGTAAAAAGTCGTGCTTTCTAAGCAAATTTTGGGTTCAAAGAATGAGTTCGGCAGTAAAAAGTCTTAGTCTGATCGAAGTGGCTATCGCGATATGTATTTTAGCCCTTATCTCCGGCGGGATGTTGGCGGTTTTCCATCAAGGTTTTACTCGGCTTGAGAAGACCCAAAAGAGAACTGGCGCTTATAACCTGGCAAGAGAGGTTATGGAAGAGTATTCCGACTGGAGCAGTTTACCGCCAAATGGAACTTATAATAACCCTTTGCCTTATCCCGCCCTGATAAACGGTGTTACTTACAATGTCGACTTAACGATATCAGACGGTCCTCTTCAGCCGGCTTCGCTTAAGCAGATATCTGTAGATGTGTCGTGGAACTCGGAAAATTACACAGTTGAAACTTTAAAGGCCGATTATTAACTAGATTATATCTTACTGGATATTACCCAAAAATAAGGCGTAAATTTATCTAACAAGCTGGCATATTAAGAGACAGCGGAGTCAAAATCAAAGATCAAAAATCAAAATGAAAAATGACAAAGCAAAATTCAAAAAGCAGTTCACGACATAAAATCAACAAAATATAGTGCTTTTTACATTTTGATATATCATTTTGATCTTTGATGTTTACACTTTGATTTGTTAACTTGTTAGAGTTTCTCCGCAGAAATTTTTGGGGAAATTCCAATATATCTTAATGCTGTAATGAAAAGTTTTACTTTAGTTGAGGTCATGATTGCCTTAACTGTTTTTGCCCTAGTGATTACCGGCGCAGGAAATACATTCTTTTTTATGATTGAGGCATGGGCAAGGCAGAAGAATGGCGTTGATTTGGTGCAAAATACGCGATGGGCGGCCGACTTTCTCTCTGGTGAAATAAGGCAGGCAGGTAACATTGATGATACAAGCCCTTTTATCGGTATAACCAATATCTGTTCTTGCGAGCTTGATCGTGATGGTAATTTTATGAACGGCCCAGAGATAAGAGTGTGGTACTGGCGTGGTTTTTCCGTTGGCAGCAACAATTACGGCGATCCTGATAAGTTGTACCGGGGAGCGGACAATAATCCGATTGAAGCCGGCCGCCAGCAGTCTTTTATCGAAGCCGATCAGAATAGGCGGGAACTGGCTAATTTTATTGTTGATAACCCTATAGACGGGGGGACAGGAAGTCCTTATCCTATTTTTGACCAGAGCGGCGGCATTACTCAGTTTTGGCTTACGGTAAGTTTAGACAGTAAGAGTTATACTTTAAGGTCACAGATAAGAGGGAGGAATTAAGGGTAGTGATAGAAGGCGTATTTAAGGAATTAACGGTTCTCTCAAAAGTTTTATGGGGGGGGAAGAAATACCCAAGATACAAGAAACAATAACCAAACAAATTCTCGATACTCGATGCTCGATCCTGGATGCTCGTTAGAATATGCAAAGAGCATAGCGCATGGCGCATAGTGCAAAATATATTTATGAATATTTCTCTATGCCCTATGTCCTATGCAATAATATCTAAAGACGAGGATCTAGCATCGAGAATCTAGGATCAAAAGAATGATGATTGGGATTTGTTTGTATCTTGTTTCTTGGTAATTGGTTATTTAAGCTTCAATAATTTTTACAATAGCTAATTAAGGGGAGAAAGGCGAGATGTTTTTTTATAAAAAAAGCCAGGCATTACTGTTTGTTTTTTTTCTCCTTTTAATTGTCGGTATTCTCGCCAGCAATTTGGCGGGAATATGGCAAAGCGAAATAGAAAGCGGCGGAATAGAAAAGTATAATCTTTCCGCTTTTTATTTAGCCCAGGCAGGAATAGAGCGGGCTAAAACGGCGGCGGTATTGGGAACGCTTGGTTCCGGCGGCCCCTATGGCGGTCTAACTACCGGCGTGTACAGTTTTTCTGTTCAGTCTTTAGGCGGCAATATGCGTTTCCTTCAATCTACCGGCCAGGCTTATGATCCCAATGGTATTGTAGCCGCCGAGAGGGAAGTTGCCGCGACAGTGGATATAAGCCTGCCATCGCAGGTGCTATGGAGTTGGCGCGAACGATAGATTATGAATAGATACAGATATACGGCAAGAAACGAGGAAGGTAATATTGTCAAGGGTGTAATATTCGCACGTGACGAAGTTGAGTTGGCTAACAGGATTTCCGATTTAGGGTATTTTCTTACAAGCTTTAAAGTTTCGGCAGAGTCGGATGGCGATATTTCTCAAGAGAAGGTCCCGAAATTGAGGCCGAAGGAGGTCCTCGATTTCACTATCCAGCTGGCTGTTTTAATTAACGCCGGCCTGCCTTTAACCGATGGATTAAGGAGTTTAGCGACCGACACGACTGATGAGCGAATTCAGAAAATAATTGACGGTATCCGCTATCGTGTCGAAAGCGGCGGTTCGCTTCGTGAAGCCCTCTCTTTTTACCCCCAGAGTTTTTCCAAGTTATATTTAGCGATAATCGGCGCGGGAGAGTCTACCGGTAAACTGCAGCAGGTTTTGGAAGATTTATCCGTGCTGGTAGAGTGGCAGCTGGATTTAAAAGTTAAGATAAAAGAAGCAGCAACTTATCCTGTCATTCTTTCTACGGTAATGGTATCTGTAGTCATATTATTAGTTGTTAAAGTTATACCTACATTCGAGCCTATATTCGAACAAGCCGGCGTTTCTTTACCTTTACCCACACAGATAGTATTAAACCTCAGCCATTTTTTACGTTCTTTCTGGCATGTGATTATCGCGATAATTCTCTTAATGTTTATCGCTTATAAAACTTATCGTAAAACGGAGAGAGGCCTTTATAATATCGATAGTTTTAAGTTAAAACTGCCTCTTTTCGGCGATTTGATCCGTAAGATCGGCTTATCACGTTTTGCCCACACATTAGCTTTAACATTTAAGTCAGGAATAAATCTTCTTACTTGCCTTGATATAGCCCGTGAAACCTGTGGTAATCTGCGTATAGAAAGAGCAATCGGAAAAGCAAAAGAAGCGGTTAATATGGGGGAAAAATTGTCGGGATCTTTACAGGTTACGGGAGAGTTTCCCGCTATGGTGATTCGCATGATCGGAGTGGGAGAGGAATCCGGCAATTTGGTTAATACTTTGAGTAAAGTATCGAGTTTTTATGATAAGGAGATTGCCGCCGCGATAAGAAGCATATTTTCTCTTCTCGAACCGATTATGATTGTTATAATGGGAGTAGTTGTAGGAGGTATAGCCCTTTCGATATTTCTGCCGATGTTTGAAATGGCTCGGGTAATTGGAGGATAAATGTGGCGCGTTTAATCGGAATTGATATAGGTACTTACCTGACTAAAGTTGTCCATCTTGAAAGAGACCATAAAACTTTCTTGGTTGACGCGCTGGTATTTAAGACGCCTTATTTGGATTCTTCTAACGGGCAGAGGATGGTTGATTCCGGCGCATTCTGGGAGCGGATAAAGTCGAGAATACCCCAATCAGTACTTGCCGGTTCTCTTATCGGTGTCAGCCTTGTCTCCGATTCAATTACCATGCTTACTCTTAGCCTTCCCAAGATGCCTAAAAAAGAACTGGAAGTGTCGGCTGTTTCCGAGGCAAAGCGGAAAATGATTCCTGCATCCGGCCCGAAGAGCGTTTTCCGTTATGTGGTTTTGGGAGAGAAAATAGTCGGTACGATTCCGCGTTATGAAATTATGGTTGTAAGGGCGGAACAGGACGACATCAACAAGATTATCAATATTTTTAACTCTTTTGATCAGGTTTCACCTTTTTTCATTACTCCTACTTCCTGCGCCATACCGAATTTATTTGCCAGAGAGACGGAAATCTTCAGGGAAAACGTGGCTTTCGTAAGTATCGGCTATGAATCAGTAGATATTACCGTTGTTAAACAAGGGCGGTTATATCTATACCGCACAATAAACTTCGGGTTAAAAGATTTTATTTATAACTTCAGCGCCGCTTTAGGGATGGATCAAGAAGCCATGCAGTATATTGTCGAAAGAGAAGGTGTGCCGGATATTGATATTAAATCGAAAGATAGAGTCCAAATAGCCGAAGAGATAATGCGTCAGAAATACGAAGCTTCCTTAAATAAAGAGTTACAGGATAAGTACAACAGGCTGGAACTTAGGGTGTTATGGCAGACCGAGATCGAACGGATTATCCAAGAGATCAGGAGGACTTTTTCTTATTATAAAGAACAGTCGCAGGGTAATAGAATTGAACATGTTTTTTTCTTCGGCGGCGGGGCTTTGGTTGCAAGGCTGGTTCCCATACTAAGTGGAGGTATCGGCGGCCAGTGCGAAGTTTTCGATTCTTTATCTAAATTAGATATTATAACAAAGAAAGAGAGAGTCAAAGAGGATGTAAAAAACGCCCTTTTTATTCCTGCTTTATCAATCGCTTTAACCCTTCCCTTAGTTAAAAAAACAGATGTTGTTATTGATTTTTTGCCTCATGTTTTAAGAGATGAAAGGCGTAAAGTATCTAAACAAATCGGATTTGTCGTTTTTCTTGGTTTCTTAATCTGCTTTGTTTTAGCCGCCTGGCTTGATTTCTATTTTAACAATATCGAAGCCGAAAAATCGATTGCGGCTATGCGATATGATATCGAACAGGTTCAAAAAATTTCTTCGCCGGCAGGCAATATTTTGGGTAAGCCAAAGACAGCCGAAGCGCAGTTGCTTAAAATTAATCAACTTCTTGCCGAAAGGATGTCTGTTGATTCGTTTCTTGAAGAGGTAGCTGGAGCCGTGCCGGATGGCGTTGTTTTACTCAATCTTTCTCTCGGCAAGGATAGCGGCGCCGCTTTACTTTCTCCTGACAGGAGCGATAGAAGAGTGTCTCAAGCCGATGAGGAAAAGTACACTATCGTTATAGAGGCATCGTGCCTCAGCGATTATGAACAGGCCCTTTTTCTGGCGAAGGAATTTAAACAGAAAGTGGAGGCTAGCGGAACTTTTAGCAAAGTGCTGTTGAAAACGCCGGAATTAGAGATGACCAAACCGCAGATTAAAGAAGCAGGCACAGTTAGTTTGACCCAAGTAAGGGAAAGAGAATTTAGTTTAGAATTACATATAAGGTAGCGATGCGTTTTAAATTAATAGTTTTAGGCCTGGCGATGACTCTTGTTTTATCCTCTATCCTTTTAATTATTGAATTAAGGAGAAATTACCAGGTAAACATTAAGAAAAATACGGTCACGCAGGAGTGGCAGGAAATTCAACGTAACCAGAAAGAATCCCAAAAGCTTCGTGACGAGGCGGGAGGGTTAGGGGCAAAGTTAGCCGGAATACAAAAGAGAGTCCCCTATAATAGCGACGACCCTTTAGAATTATTGAAGGATACGGTTCTTTTAGGCGGTAAATACGGAGTTAAGAATTTAGAAATTGTTTATGAGAAGATACAAAATGGCAGCGCGTTTTCTAATGATGAAACTATCCGGAAAGATTTCCTCCCGTTTACAAGATCTATGGAAACAAGAGCGGCAAGGATTCCTCTCGATAACAGCCCGGTTAAAATAAAAACTATGGCTGTACGGATTGATTTTGACTGTGAATTTACCCATCTCGTCGGCTACTTGAAAGAGATTATGAGTTTTGAGCGTGTAATTTCAATAAAAAAATTGGAAATAAAACGCTTGAAAGAAATAATACCCCGTCAGAAAGTGCTTCTTGAATTTAACACATATACATTTGTCGTTCCCTAATCAACAAGCGTGAAAAATGATTAGTCTTCTACCGCTTATTATTTTTTTTATCGGATTCTCTTCGCTTTTAGCTCAGAGCGTTTTCATAAGAGAAATTGTCGTCGCCTTAAGCGGCAATGAGATCTTAATCGGGCTTATCCTTTCTTCTTGGCTGTTTTGGACAGGGGCGGGAAGTTTCATCTTTGGCAAAATAGCGGAGAAAATAAAAGAGCCCTTAACTGGCCTTATTCTTTCCCAGATATCTTTTATCATATTGATTTTTGTTGAGTTTTTTCTCATCGGCAGCTTAAGAATATTCTTGGCTGTTGAGCCCGGACAGGTAGTGAATCCTTATCAGGCTGCCGTTGCCTCTATTTTTATTATAGCGCCGTTTGCTTTAGTTAACGGGTTTTTATTTTCCTTATGCATAAAAATATTTTCCCATTATATCGGATCAAGGAGCGTTGGCCTTGTTTATTCTTACGATGCCCTTGGCGATATGTCCGGGGGTATTGTGTTTTCTTTTCTCTTTGTTTTTCTCTTTAGCCCCTTAACCAATCTTTATATCGCCGCCGCGATTAATGCCTTAATTTGCGCTATCACAAGCAGTTATATCATTAGGTATCAACCAAACAGCTTGGGGCAAGAGGAAAGAAATTATTATTCGATCGGCAGCGGCAAGGATAAAAAGAATAATCTTTATGACATTCTTATGCCGGTGTCTGTATCTGGGATTTGGCCGAAATTATTTAGCCCGTGTCGATTTCATAAGAAAATATTATTGAGCATATTGTTAATCGCTTTTTTTGCCGTTGGTTTTTACGTGCGCCCCTGGGAAAATTATCTTATGCGGCGCCAGTGGCGGGGATTTGACATCGTGGATAAAAAAATATCTTTTTATGGAAATTTTCACCTTGCCAGGGACGAAAATATTTTCAGCCTTTATGAAAACGGGTCGCTAAGTTTTACTTTTCCCGCGCCGCTTGAGTCGCAAGAAGAGGCGCATGTCCCATTGCTGCAAAGCGGTTCGCTAAAACGAATTCTTGTAATCGGTGAAGGTATAAAAGGAATCCTTAAGGAAGTTTTGAAATATCCTGTTGATGAGGTTTACTACCTTGAGTTAGACCCCGTTCTGATTGATTTCTTAAAGAAGTATTTACAAAAAGATGGTAGAGACGCCCTTATTGATCCCCGAGTAAAGATTTTTAATTCGGAAGCGAGAGCTTTCCTAAATAATTATAAAGGCGATAAGTTTGACGCTGTCCTGCTTAATACGCCGCCGCCATATAACGCTTACCTTAACCGTTTTTACACTTATGAGTTTTTCAATAAGATTAAAGATATCATAAATTATTCCGGTGTCTTTTCCTTTACCTTGCCTTCAAAAAACGATTATTTGCCTGAGGAATTGAGGGATTTCAACGCTAGTATTTACCATACGGTAAAAAAGGTTTTTCCTGGCCTTATTCTCATCCCCGGTGAGGATTTACGCTTTGTCGCCTCTTTATCCGCCGATTATCTTACCTATGACCCCGATATCCTCTGGCAGCGCCTTAAAGAGTATAATCTTAACACCACTTTAGTTAACCGTTTTTATTTTAAGATGAAACTGCTGCCCTGGCATATTGATTATGTGAATAATGTTTTAGAGAACCATCGCGCCGTTAGATTAAACTATGATTTTTCGCCGGTAACATACTATTATGGATTAAGGTTTTTTTTATCTCACTTTCGCCTTGAGCCGGCCAATCTCTTCGCGGCGGTTGCAAAGATTAAACCGCAGCTTTATTTTATTATTTTCTTTCTCTTATGGCTTATTATTTATATAATAAAAAAGAAGTATGTTTTAGTCCTTTCTTTATTCAGCTTAGGCGCTTGCGGGATGGCGGCGGTTATACTATCCATTTTTGCCTTTCAAGTCATCCATGGTTATGTATATCATAAGATTACCTTAATCAGCGCTTTTTTTATGTTGGGAGCGGCTTTCGGGGCGCGCCTGATTAATAAATTTATCTCGCGAGTAAATTATAAAAATATTGTTTATTTGTGTTTTATCGGAAGTATTTATCTTGTTTTTATCCCTTATATCTTCAGGTCATTTGCAAATTCTCGCTGTTGGGGGGAATTTTTTAGTTTTTTTATCCCTTTTGTAATCGGTGGGATAGTGGGAATTTGTTTCCCCCTGATTAATAACCTGTATAATAGAGGGGAGAAACGCTTAGCTGAAAGTGCCGGTTTGCTTTATTTCTTTGACCTCTTAGGGGGGGCGTTTTCTGGTTTGTTGTTGAGTTTAGTATTTATTCCCTTATACGGTCTGTTTGTAAGCAGCGCGATAATAAGTTTTACGCTGTTTCTCTCTTCACTGGCTTTGTTCTTTTATTTAAGACGATATGGCTAATTTTAGATTTTTCTAAGCTGAAGGCTATGAAAAATCTGCCGGGATATCCTTGCGGACAGGCTACGCTCGGGCCGATCCCAAATTTTCTAAGCCGAAGGCTATGGGAAAATTTGGCTTGTACTCTTTAGGGTGCTTGTGCCCTTTAGGGTAAAAGGCCCTTTGGAATTTTCCTTGTGAGGAAAATTCCAAGGACTAAGTCCCGGGAATTTCACAGTGTGAAATTCCTCGGGGCGGGGGTACCTAAAAAATTTGCTCGCGCTTTTTTACTTCGCGAGTCGCTCTTATAACCATATAGTTTTCATGAGGTAGTAAAAAGTTGCGCTTTCTAACGCGAATTTTGGGTTAATAATAAGAAGATGGATAAAAAGAGAGGTTTTTTATCCTTAGCGGGTAAAAGGAAGTTTTTCTTCCTTATCATTTTAGTGTCGTTGCTTTCTCCTTTAGGAGATACTTTCGGGCAGAAGCATCTAACCCGCGCTCTTTATTGGCAGACTGTTGGCGAAGATAATGTCCAGTGTTTATTATGCCCGCGCCGTTGTTTTATTGAAAAAGGTAAGCGCGGATATTGCGGGGTTAGAATGAATAGACAGGGAGAGTTATTTACATTGGCGTATAATAATCCCGTTGCCGTAGCAATAGATCCAATTGAAAAAAAACCTTTTTTCCATGTCCTGCCGGCGAGCGGCGCTTTGTCCATTGCCGTTGCCGGATGTAATCTTAGGTGTTTGTTCTGCCAGAATTGGCACATTTCTCAGAAAAAACCAGACGAGACGATAAACTATGATTTATCGCCGCAAGATATAGTTTCTCTCGCCAAACAATACCATGCGCCGTCGATTGTCTTTACCTACACGGAACCAACCGTGTTTTATGAATATATGCTTGA